>NZ_RCNW01000346.1:0-40099 GCF_004307605.1 Pseudomonas sp. Sample_24 | reverse complement strand
GTGACATGGTGATGGCGCAGACACTGTTTCAGTGTCTCAAGCAGCGCCACCCGCAGTGCGAAATCGACGTGCTGGCCCCCGAGTGGAGCCGGCCGATTCTTGAGCGCATGCCCGAAGTTCGCCAGGCCTTGAGCTTTCCGCTCGGTCACGGCGCGCTGGAGCTGGCGACCCGTCGGCGCATCGGTAAATCCCTGGCCGGGCAGTACGACCAGGCGATCCTGTTGCCCAACTCGTTGAAGTCGGCGCTGGTGCCATTCTTCGCCGGCATCCCCAAACGCACCGGCTGGCGCGGCGAGTTCCGCTACGGCCTGCTCAACGATGTGCGCACGCTGGACAAGGAACGTTATCCGCTGATGATCGAGCGCTTCATGGCGCTGGCCTTCGAGCCGGGTATCGAGTTGCCCAAACCCTATCCGCGGCCGAGCTTGCAGATCGACCCGGTCACCCGCGAGGCGGCATTGGCCAAGTTCGGCCTGACCCTCGATCGCCCGGTGTTGGCGTTGTGCCCAGGCGCGGAGTTCGGCGAATCCAAGCGCTGGCCGTCCGAGCATTACGCCAAGGTCGCCGAGGCGAAGATCCGTGACGGCTGGCAGGTATGGCTGTTCGGTTCGAAAAATGATCACAGGGTGGGTGAAGACATCCGTTCACGTTTGATTCCCGGCTTGCGCGAAGAGTCGGTGAACCTCAGTGGCGGCACTTCGCTGGCCGAAGCAATTGATCTGCTCTCTTGCGCTGATTCCGTGGTGTCCAATGATTCCGGCCTGATGCACGTCGCCGCCGCGCTGAACCGTCCATTGGTAGCGGTCTACGGTTCGACATCGCCGGGTTTCACGCCACCGTTGGCCGAACATGTCGAGATCGTGCGCCTGGGCATCGAATGCAGCCCTTGCTTCGATCGCACCTGCCGTTTCGGCCATTACAACTGCTTGCGCCAGCTGATGCCGCAAGCCGTGAACGAAGCCTTGCAGCGTTTGCAGGGCACAGTGGTCGAGGTCAAATAGCTTGCGGGTACTGCTGATCAAGACGTCATCGCTGGGCGACGTGATTCATGCGTTGCCAGCGCTGACAGATGCTGCGCGGGCGATCCCCGGCATCAAGTTCGACTGGGTGGTGGAAGAAGGCTTCGCCGAAATCCCCACCTGGCATCCGGCGGTGGGCAAGGTAATTCCGGTGGCAATCCGGCGCTGGCGCAAAAACCTCTGGCAAACCATCAAGAGTGGCGAGTGGAAGCGTTTCAAGCAAAACCTGCGCGCCACGAAATACGATTTGGTCATTGATGCCCAGGGCTTGCTGAAGAGCGCCTGGCTGACTCGCTATGTCAAAGCCCCGGTGGCCGGCCTGGACAAGTCGTCGGCCCGCGAGCCAATGGCCGCGCGTTTCTATGATCGACGCCTGGCGGTTGCCCGTGGCCAGCACGCGGTGGAGCGAGTGCGTCAATTGTTCGCCATCGCCCTGGGCTACGACCTGCCCAAGGGCTTGGGCGACTATGGCCTGAGCGTCGAACGCCTGGTGGAATTGCCGCGCAAGAATCCCTACGTACTGTTCCTGCATGGCACGACCTGGGACACCAAGCACTGGCCTGAAGCCTATTGGCGCGAGCTGACCGAGCGTGTCGGTTATCTCGGTGTCGGGGTGAAACTGCCTTGGGGCAACGCGGTGGAGAAGGCGCGCGCCGAACGCATCGCTGCCGGTTTCAAGCACGCCGAAGTGCTGCCCAAGCTGAACCTGGCCGGCGTCGGCAAGGTGTTGGCCGGGGCTCAGGCGTGTGTGGCGGTCGACACCGGTCTTGGTCATTTGGCCGCTGCACTGGATGTGCCGACCCTGTCGCTCTTCGGTCCGACCAACCCGGGCCTGACCGGCGCCTACGGCAAATCGCAGATCCACCTGGCCAGCGATTTCCCTTGCGCACCCTGCCTGCAAAAGAAATGCACCTATCAACCGACGGCCGAAGATGCCCGTCAGTTCGACCTTGAGCGCGAGTGGCCCTTGTGCTTCACGCGCCTGAATCCCGAGCGGGTCGCCAGCCGACTGAGCACGTTGCTACTGGCTGAGGAGCTGCGCTGATGCAATTGGCATTTGTCCTGTACAAGTACTTTCCCTTTGGTGGCTTGCAGCGCGATTTCATGCGCATCGCCCTGGAGTGTCAAAAACGCGGGCACCAGATTCGCGTCTACACGCTGATTTGGGAAGGCGACGTGCCGCCGGGTTTTGAAGTGCTGGTGGCGCCAGTCAAGGCATTCTTCAACCATCGTCGCAACGAAAAGCTCAGTGAATGGATGGAAGCGGACCTGGCCAAACGCCCGGTTGATCGTCTGATCGGCTTCAACAAGATGCCGGGGCTGGATGTGTATTACGCCGCTGACGGCTGCTTCGAAGACAAAGCGCAGAACCTGCGTAACTCGCTGTATCGTCGCTGGGGCCGCTATCGCCACTTCGCCGAATATGAGCGCGCGGTGTTCGCCAAAGACGCGAAGACTGAAGTGTTGATGATCTCCGAAGTCCAGCAGCCGCTGTTCATCAAGCATTACGACACGCCGCTGGAGCGTTTTCATCTGCTGCCGCCAGGCATTGCCCAGGATCGCCGCCGCCCAGCCGATGCCGACGAAATTCGCGCCGGCTTCCGGGCCGAATTCAACCTCAAGGACGATGAACTGTTGCTGGTGCAGATTGGCTCCGGGTTCAAGACCAAGGGGGTTGATCGCAGCCTCAAGGCGCTCGCGGCATTGCCCGCTGATCTGAAGAAACGCACACGGCTGTTTGTAATCGGCCAGGACGACCCCAAATTGTTCCAGATGCAGAGTGCGACGTTGGGGCTGGGTGACAACGTGACGTTCCTCAAGGGCCGCAGCGATATTCCGCGTTTCCTGTTGGGGGCCGATCTGTTGATCCATCCGGCCTATAACGAAAACACCGGTACCGTGCTGCTTGAAGCGCTGGTGGCCGGGTTGCCTGTGCTGGTCAGTGCGGTGTGCGGTTACGCCCATTACATTGCCGAAGCCGATGCTGGCCTGGTGCTGGACGAACCCTTCGAGCAAGCACAGCTGACGCAATACCTGACCGGCATGCTCAACGACGCCCAAGCACGGGCGGCCTGGAGCCGCAACGGTTTGGCGTTTGCCGAGACGGCTGATCTCTACAGCATGCCGCAGCACGCGGCCGATGTGATTCTGGCGGAGCACGCTAAATGAAGTTGATGCTGGCTGAACCGTTCAAAAGCCTCTGGGCCGGACGCGATCCGTTCGCCGAAGTCGAGGGCTTGCAGGGCGAGGTGTACCGCGAGCTTGAAGCGCGCCGGACCCTGCGCACTGAAGTGAACGGCAACGGGTTTTTCGTAAAGATCCACCGCGGCATTGGCTGGGGTGAGATCTTCAAGAACCTGCTCACCGCCAAACTGCCGGTACTCGGTGCAGGCCAGGAGTGGAAGGCGATCCAGCGCTTGCAGGAAGTCGGCGTGCCGACCATGACCGCCGTCGCTTATGGTGAGAAAGGCAGCAATCCGGCCGACCAGCATTCGTTCATCGTCACTGAAGAGCTGGCGCCGACGGTCAGTCTCGAAGATTTCAGCCTCAACTGGATCAAGCAGCCGCCCGAGCCGAAACTCAAGCGCGCTCTGATCGCCGAAGTGGCACGCATGACCGGGATGATGCACCGCGCCGGGGTCAACCACCGCGACTGCTACATCTGCCACTTCCTGCTGCACACCGACAAGCCGGTGACGGCCGATGACTTCAAGCTGTCGGTGATCGACCTGCATCGCGCCCAGACGCGTCCGACGATCACTGCCCGCTGGCGCAACAAGGATCTGGCGGCGCTGTATTTTTCCGCTCTGGATATCGGCCTGACCCGTCGCGACAAGCTGCGGTTCCTCAAGGGTTATTTCCAGCAACCGCTGCGGCAGATTCTCAGCGAAGAAGCCGGGCTGCTCAGTTGGCTTGAGGGCAAGGCCAACAAACTCTACGACCGCAAACAGCGATACGGGGATGCGCTCTGATGGCGGGTTGGACACTGGAGCCTGAGTACAGCGATCTGGCAGAGGACTTCGGCAGCCTCGAAGCGGTGTTTGCGCTTCAAGGCGAGCGATTGACCCGTGACCCGCTGTCGGAAGTCATCCGCGTCCAGCGCAAGGGTGTCAACTATTACGTCAAACGCTACGTGGGCGCAGGCAAGGGGTTGCGCCGTTATCTGGGCAAGCCTCGGGTGAAAATGGAGTGGCAGAACCTCAAGCGCTTCGCCAAGTGGGGCATTCCCACCGCCGAGGTGGTGGCCTGGGGGCTGGAGCGTCGCGGCATGGCTTACGATCGCGGGGCGATGATCACCCGCGAACTGCCGCATACCGAAGACCTCTCGGCCCTTGCCGAACGGCACGACCCCAAGCTCGCGGACCGCGCGTGGGTCGATACCATCAGCCGCCAGCTGGCCAGCTACACCCGGACCATGCACGAGCATTGTTTTACCCACAACGATCTGAAATGGCGCAACCTGCTGGTCGACGATCAGCCCCAGCTGTTTCTCATTGACTGTCCCAATGGTGATTTCTGGAGCGGTTTCTGGCTCAAGTACCGCATCACCAAGGACCTGGCGTGCCTGGACAAGGTCGCCAAATATCAGCTGTCGGCCACCCAGCGTCTGCGCTTTTACCTGCAATACCGGCAACGGGAACGGCTCAATGCCGCCGATAAAAAACGCATCCGGCACGTGGTGAGATTTTTCGAGGGACGCGAATGACTGATTTTCTGGCCGCTGAAGACCGTGCGCTGCTCGAGCGCCATGGCCTCGGCACGTTCGATGCGCTGTGGTCCCGGCAACTCGAGGCCGTGGACGAACCCAACACCCTTCGCGGTGGCTGGAGCAGCGTGTTTCGACTGGACCTGGAAGGTCATGGCTTCTATCTCAAGCGCCAGAGCAACTATCAGATGCGCACCTTGCACGCGCCGTTCGGCGAGCCGAGTTTTGCCCGTGAATTTCGCAACATCAGCCGTTATGAAAAACTCGGCATTCCGGCGCTGAAAGCGGCGTTTTTCGGCGAGCGCAAAGTCGATGGCGAAGTCCGCGCTGTGCTGCTGACCCGGGCACTGGACGGCTGGGATGATCTGGATTCGCTGCTGCGCCGCTGGTCAGAGCTCGGCGAGGCGCAACACGTGGCCATTCTGCAAGCCTGCGGCCGTCTGGCGCAGCGCCTGCATGGCAGGCGTCAGGTGCACGGCTGCTTCTATCCCAAGCACATTTTCCTGCGCGC
Source organism: Pseudomonas sp. Sample_24 (assembly GCF_004307605.1). Lineage (NCBI taxonomy): Bacteria > Pseudomonadati > Pseudomonadota > Gammaproteobacteria > Pseudomonadales > Pseudomonadaceae > Pseudomonas > Pseudomonas sp. Sample_24. Next base: position 34,863 of record NZ_RCNW01000346.1, on the reverse strand, counting down.
CAACGGCGACGGCTATCAGGCGCAGTTGATTGACCTGGAAAAGACTCGGCCACTGCTGTTCGGTCAACGGGACCGGGTCAAGGATCTGGAGCCATTACTGCGTCGAGCACCCGAGTGGAGCGAAGCGCAGTTGCGGGTGCTTCTGGCCGCCTATCTGGATCAGGCTCAGGACAGTTCGCTGATCGACAGCTGGCTGACACGTCTGACTGCCCGGCGCAGCCATAAGGGGAAAGCTTGATGCGTTTGTCCGAACTGAAAAGCGCTGGCCGCAGTCCGACGCTGCCGTTGACTCTTTCCCTGGCCGACGCGGCCGGTCCGGCCGATTTGCAGCTACTGAGCCTGCTGCGAGTGTTGCCGGGGCAGCGTTACGTGGGCGCCGGTGTCTGGCGTGGCCGGCCGGTACTGGCCAAATTGCTGGTCGGCAGCAAGGCTGCACGACATTTTCAACGGGAACTGGACGGCGTGCGTATGCTCGCTGCCCAAGGCTTGACTACGCCGCTGCTGTTGGCCGACGGCCTTAAGGAAGGCGAGGGCGGCTGGCTGTTGTTCGAGTTTCTGGAAGGCGCTGAAAGCCTCGGCGATGCGTGGCAGCGAGTTGAAAGCTTGCCCGTGTTGGCCGACGAGCAATCAGCGGTTTTGGCCGAAGCCTTGGGTGCCATTGGCCAAATGCATCGCAAAGGCCTGTGGCAGGAAGATCTGCATCTGGACAATCTGCTGCGCCAGGGCCGTCGGCTCTATCTGATCGACGGCGCCGGAATCTGCAGCGAAACGCCTGGCCAGCCGTTGTCGCGGCAAAAGGTCCTGGAAAATCTCGGGGTGTTCTTTGCCCAGTTGCCACAATCGTTGCAGCCGTTCACCGAAGAGTTGCTGGTCTACTACCTGCTGAGCAATGGCGAACATGCCTTGCCCATGGAAGCGCTACAGAAGCAGATCGACAAAGTCCGCAACTGGCGCCTCAAGGATTTCCTGAACAAAGTCGGCCGTGACTGCACACTGTTCAGCGTGCAGCGCGGGGTTTTCGGCTTGCGGGCGATTCGCCGCGAGGAAGAAGCGGCCATGCTGCCGGTACTGGAGCGGGCCGATGAGTTGCTTGACCAAGGGCATCTGTACAAGACCGGCGGCGCGGCGAGTGTCGGCAAAGTCCAGGTCAATGGTCGCACGCTGGTGATCAAGCGCTACAACATCAAGGGCTTTGCGCATTGGCTCAAGCGTTTCTGGCGCCCGAGCCGGGCGTGGCACTCCTGGCGCGAAGGCAATCGCCTGGCGTTCCTCGGCATCGCCACGCCCAAGCCGCTGGCGCTATTGGAAAAGCGCTTCCTCGGGTTGCGCGGTCGCGCCTACCTCATCACCGAGCATCTGTCGGGGCCGGACATCATCGAGCGTTTTGCGCCCTATGTGGAAAGTGGTGATGCGCCGGAGTCCGAGCTGGCAGCGCTGGATCACTTGTTCGCCGAGCTGATTCGCGAGCGCATCAGCCATGGTGACTTCAAGGGCCACAACCTGTTCTGGCAGCAGGATCGCTGGGCGTTGATCGATCTCGATTCGATGTGCCAGCACGGCTCTCTTGCCAGTTTCGCACCGGCGTATGCACGGGATCGCGCGCGGTTCATGCGCAATTGGCCGGACAGTAGCGCGCTTTATCAAGTCATCGATGGGCGTCTGCCCAAAGACATCGCCAGCGTTTCCTGAATTGGGCCTTCGGTCCTGTCGCGGGCTTGCCCGCGATGGGATCGGACCAGCCAAATAAGATCAGGGACAAGTTCTTGTGAACCGTCCTACGCGATCTTCGGAAGCCATGAACTGTGGCCCGGATCGGCCCGATGCTAGTTTGCCCTGACATTTGCGGAGGGCGGACTTTGACAATAAGAATGGCAGCTGCTTCAGGCGCGATTTCGCTGGCATTGGCGGGATGCGGGACCGCTGCGACGGTGCTTCAGGACGATGCTGACGCCGCGCAAGGGTTGCGAAAGCAAAAAACCTATTGCCAGTCGATACCGCGGGTCTACAGCGGTCTCGCCCATGATTTCTGCGTATTGAATGCGCCACCCGATCCCACGGGCTTCCTCGTGCCATTCATTCTGCTGGACCTGACGTTGTCCGGCGCTCTGGACACCGTTGTCTTGCCCTATACGATTTACCGGCAAAGCGTGGACGGCAATATTCAGATCTATTGGCGACCCGTGCGCGGTTAAACAGCGGCAAGTCGACTTCCGAAAAGGCTTGCCGGTTGCCGCTAGAGGTTTGCCGCAGCTTTTACGCTATAATCCCGCCCTTTAGCTGTCTCTCGCCCCTTGCGAGGGCACATAAATTTTTGAGGCGCATTGCGCCTGCACGCAGACTAAAGAGGCTAGACCCCTGTGGCATTGACGATTCTTGGCCTGTCCGGCGCCCTTAGCCATGATCCTTCCGCAGCCCTGTACATCGACGGCAAGCTGGTCGCGGCGGCTGAAGAAGAGCGCTTCGTGCGCGATAAACATGCAAAGAACCGCATGCCTTATGAATCGGCGAAATTCTGCCTGGAACAGGCCGGTATCAAACCTTCCGACGTTGACGTGGTGGCCATTCCGTTCGCCCCGATCAGCCTGTTCGGCAAGGCTCGCTGGCACTACGCCAAGCGTTACTGGTACGCGCCAGACCGCGCCCTCGATGCAATCCTGATGGGCAACCGTCGCTACAAGCGCTATCGCAACAAGATCGTCTGGTGCCTCGAGCAACTGGGTTTCGATCCGAAAAAAATCAAGATCGAGCCGGTCGAACACCATCTGGCTCACGCCTCCAGTGCCTACCACTGCTCCGGTTTCAAAGAGAAAACCGCGATTCTCGGGATCGACGGCAAGGGCGAGTACGCCACGACGTTCTTCGGTTACGGCGAAAACGGCAAGATCCACAAGATCAAGGAATTCTTCGATCCTGACTCCCTCGGCGGCCTGTACGGCGCAATCACCGAGTTCCTCGGTTTCGAGATGCTCGACGGCGAGTTCAAGGTCATGGGCATGGCGCCGTATGGCGACGCCAGCAAGTACGACTTTTCGCGCCTGGCCTCTTTCGAAAACGGCGAGCTGGTGATCAACACCGATTACGCCAACGTCATCGGCCTGCGTCGCTATAAAGAGAAGGGCAAGGGTTTCTACTTCTCGCCGAAGCTGATCGAGTGGCTGGGTCCGAAGCGCGAAGGCGACATCGCCGACGAGCCATACATCCACTACGCCGCCAGCATGCAAGCGCTGTTCGAGAAGCTGGCGTTGCAGATGATCGACCACTACCTGGGCGACGTACTCAAGGAAACCGGCAAGCTGGCGTTCGCTGGCGGCTGTGCCTTGAACGTCAAGCTGAACCAGAAAATCATTGCCCGCGACGACATCAAAGAGCTGTTCGTCCAGCCTGCGTCCGGCGATGCCGGTACTGCCGTCGGCGCTGCGGCTTATGTATCCCACGCCCGCGGCGTTCCGGTCGAGAAGATGGAACACGTCTACCTCGGCCCGTCTTACAGCAATGAAGATGTGATCGCCGCCTGCGCCCGCCATCAGAACAAACCTGCGTGGCGCAAGCTCGACAACATGCCGGAGCAGATCGCCAAAATCATGGTCGACGGCAACCCGGTGGCCTGGTTCCAGGGCCGCATGGAGTTCGGTCCGCGCGCATTGGGTGGTCGTTCGATCATCGGTTGCCCGAGCGTGGCCGGCGTGGCCGATCGCATCAACCACCAGATCAAGTTCCGCGAGCGCTGGAGGCCTTTCTGCCCGTCGATGCTCGACACCGTCGCGCCACAGATGATCAAGATCGATCACCCGGCGCCGTTCATGACCTTCACCTTCGAAGTGGCTGAAGAGTGGAAAACCCGCGTGCCGGAAGTGGTCCACGAAGACGGCACTTCCCGTGCCCAAGTGCTCAAGCGCGAATACAACCCGCGCTACTACGACATGATGAAAGCGCTGGAAGTACTCACCGGCAACGGCGTGTCGCTCAACACTTCGCTCAACCGTCGCGGTGAGCCGATGATCTGCTCGCCGACGGACGCCTTGAACATGTTCTTCGGTTCCGATCTACAGTATCTGATCATGGAAGACATCCTGGTGGTCAAAGAGGGCGCGAACGCATATGACACGCTCGGCTGAACGCCATGTGTTGCAGTTCTGCCACGGCTATGACGGGCCGTTTCTGGACTGCGCCCGGCAGTACGCCAGCCTGTTCGCGGGGACCGGTTATCGCGTGACCACGGTGTTTCTCACCGGGGTCGCCGACGCCGAAGTCGCCGCGGGATGCGCTTCTGATGAAGTGTTGTTCATGGAATACAGCTCCAGAGCCATTCGTGGCCTGAAGCTGGGCGCCATTGGCGATCTGCGCAAGATCGCCGCTTCGCGCAATTTCAGTTTCTGCATCGCCCACCGCTTCAAACCCATCTACATCGCCTTGCTGGGCACTTCGTTGCCGGTGATCGGCGTGCACCACGCGTTTGACGATTACAAGCGCGGCACGCGCAAGCTGTTCGCTCATGTTTTCCGCAAGCGCCTGAGCCTGCTCGGGGTTTCCGATGCCGTGCGCGATGACATGCGCCGCTGCCTGCCGAAGTGGCCGGCGACGCGCATCCAGACACTTTATAACCGCATCGATGTGCCGGCGTTGCAGGCCAGCCAGGTTTGCGCGCGCGAGGCACGGGAGATCCTGGGGTTGTCGGCGGATGCCTGGATCGTCGGCAACGTCGGTCGATTGCACCCGGACAAAGATCAGGCCACGTTGCTTGAGGGCTTTGCCGCAGCGCTGCCAGGGCTGCCCGCCAACAGTCAGCTGGTGATTCTCGGCAGCGGGCGTCTGGAGCAGGATCTCAAGGCGCAGGCTCGTGAACTGGGGATTGGCGACCGCGTGTTGTTCCTCGGCCAGGTGCCTGAAGCCCGACGTTATTTTCGTGCCTTCGATGTTTTTGCCTTGAGTTCCGATCACGAACCTTTCGGCATGGTGCTGCTTGAGGCCATGGCCGCTGGTGTACCGTTGCTCGCCACCGCTTGTGGCGGGGCGAAGGAGGTGGTCGAAGGTGTCGGCATTCTGTTCCCGCTGGGCGATGCCGAACATCTGGCGCAAGGGTTGAAACACCTTGCCGCGATGGACGATCAACAACGTCTTCAGTGTGCCGAGCTGATGCTGGACCGCTTGCGCGAGCGTTTTTCCGACCGCGCGGTGCAGGATGCTTTCTGGCATTTGCCACACGTTATCGAACTGGCACCGAGGGGCTGATGCTCAACAGATTTCAAGGCTGGCGCGAACGTGGCTGGTCGGTAGCCGATGCCTCGATCTATGCCGAGGTCTGGCATCGTTATGGCGGCAGCGTCGCGACTCACCCTATGGTGGTTGAACGGTTGGCGCAGTTGGCTGGTATTCCGGTGCGTTATCTGGCCTGGGAGCATGAGGGCGAGGTGAAAGCGGCGATCCCGACCTGGGGGCGCGATCTTGCCTTGTCCAAGGATGTGCTCAAGCGCAGCGGTAAAAAAGGCCTGTTCGACCTTGGCAACGCCGAGATCATCCTGCCGGCTGCGGCCGATGCCCAAGCGCCTCTGCGCCATCGCGGGCGTTACCTTTCGGCACTGAACGAAAGCCGTTTCACCGGCATCAAGTTGCAGGCCGAACAATTGGCCATGGCCCGCGCTCCCGAAGAACTGTCGAAGAAATTTCGCTACAACCAGCGCCGGGAACTCCGGTTACTGGAAGAGGCGGGCGGTGTGGTACGCCCGGTTTCGGATTTTTCCAGTAGCGAGCTGGCGGCCATTTATTGCGACCTGTTCCAGCGCCGCTGGGGTTTTCCGGCGACCGGCGCCGAGCGCATGGCTGAAGTCATCGAGTTGTTGCGCGCGTTGCTGATCGGCTCGGTGATCTTCCTCAACGATGCACCGATTGCCATTCAGCTGGTGTACCGCGTCGAGACGCCGCAGTGGATCAGCGTCGAGTACATCAATGGTGGCGTCGACCCTGAAACCCGCGAGTTCAGCCCTGGCAGCGTGTTGAGCTTCCTCAATACCCAAAGCGCCTGGGAGCATGCACGGGCACTGGACAAGCCCTTGCGCTTTTCCTTCGGTCGCGCCGACCGGGAATACAAGGATCGCTGGTGCAACCCTGTTCCGGTCTTCACCGTATGAGCCAAGCCATGAGCCGCAAACAACAACTGCTCAAGCGCCATCGGCGCAACAAACGCATCGGCTTGTTGATCGCGCTGGGAATGTTGATTGTCATGGGCCTGCTGGTGGCCTGGTGGCTGCCGCTGGTGCTCGCAGTCCTGGGCTGGATTGCCCATGAAGCGTGGTTCGCCGACCACCTGTTCTATTCGCCCAACGACGATTACCAGTACAGCTTCCCGCCCTACACGCCGCAACCGAAAGTCCACCTCAATGGCGATCGCCTGCGGTTGGACGATGGCGTCATGTTGGTCGAAGACGCGACGCTGGTGCTGGCGTTGCGGGTCAAAAGCACCTGGCTGGGGCGTTTCCTTGATCCTGTGGTCGAACTGGCTGGTGGTGACAATCCGGATCGGCTGACCTTCGAGCGCGGTGTAAACGGCCTGCGTTATCTCAACCTCAGTGGCCAGGCACAAGTTCTGTCCCAAGGCGAGCTCCGCCTGCGCGGCCGTTTTTGCCGCCTGCTCGGCGAGCCGGTGCTGTGGGCGATCGAACATCCGGATTACCGTCGCCAACGGGTGATGGTCATTGCGCCTCATGCCGATGACGCGGAACTGGCAGCCTATGGCTTGTACAGCCAGGCGGATGAAGCCTGGATCGTCACGCTCACCGCCGGTGAAATCGAAGCCGAACACTACCAGCAGATGGGATTGGACAAAGTCCAGGCTTCGCGGCTCAAAGGCCGTTTGCGAACCTGGGACAGCATTGCAGTGCCGCGTTGGGCTGGCGTGGCCGAAAGCCGGTGCGTGCAATTGGGTTATTTCTGCCTGCAACTGGCAACCATGCAGGCTTCGCCTGCTCAGCCGGCGGGCTCGCGCGAAGCGGATTTGAGTGATACCCGGTTGTTTCGCCAGTTGAACCCGTTCGCCTTGCCGGGCGATGTCGATGGCGCGCCGACCTGGAACAACCTGCTGGCCGACTTGCGAGAGTTGCTGCTGCGCGCGCAACCGCAAGTCATCGTGCTGCCGCATCCGACACTTGATCCGCATCCGGATCATATTTGCGCTCATGCCGCGGTTCTTGAAGCCTTGCAAGGGCTCGACTGGCAGCCGACATTGCTGGGTTACGCCAATCACTTGCATGACAACGATCGCTGGCCCATGGGCAATAGCGGTACCGGCGTGGCGCTGCCACCGGTGTTTGATGCTGCTTCGCTGCTGCATCCCTATTGTCTTTTGCTCACACCGGCGCAGCAGCGCGACAAGGCCATGGCGCTGGCAATGATGCATGACTTGCAGCCGCCAGCCCCGTTCAAGCGCCGGGTGCGCCGGGTATTGCAGCGGTTGCTGGCCGGGCGCCGCGGTTCGCCCTACGGTGAGAACGAATTTTTTCGCAAGGCTGTACGTCGCCATGAGCTGTTCTGGCATTTGTAGGATTGCGTGCGTGAAGCGCCCCAGCTGCGAGCAGGGGTATGTCAGAGGTTGCTCGGTTTGCCTGTTGCGGCAAGGAAGACGATGAAAGTTTTGTTTCTGGTGCAGAAAGATCAGCGGGCTATCCTGGACCGTCTGTACGAGGGCGTGGCCGCCCATTGCGAGTGCGACCTGCGGTGGCTGAGCAGCGATGAGCAGCGCAACCTGCGCCGCTATTTTCGACGCGAAGTCGATGTGGCGCAGTATGACCGGATCGTGTTTTTCCTGCGCTTCAAGCAGGAGATCCGCCAGGTCGGATTTATCCGCACGATCCCCAATCTGGTGATCCTCGAACACGACGCCTATCAGAACTACATTCCTTGCAAGTACACGGGAAAGTTCAGCGCACATTACCGCAAGCTGCCCTGGGCGCGAGTCATCAGCTCAGGTTTCGTCGTCACCGAAAGGTTGCGCAGCGAAGGGTTCGATGCGGTATTCGTGCCCAAAGGCTACGACCAGACCCAGCTTGAAGATCAAGGGCGTGAGCGCGATATCGAACTGGCCTTCGTCGGCAGCACCAACAGTGTCGCCTACAGCGGGCGCAAAGCCTTGCTCGATGAGTTGGCGGGCGTCGAACCCTTGGTGGTCACCCGCACGAAATCCGGCGAGGAATACCGCGACACCCTCAACCGCATCCGCTACTTCGTCAGTGCCGATGTCGGCATGGGCGAATTCATGATCAAGAACTTCGAGGCCATGGCTTGCGGTTGTGTATTGCTGGCGTATGACCAGGGCGAGGCGGAAAGCCAGGCACTGGGTCTGCTGGACATGCAAAACGTGGTGTTCTACCAGAACATCGCACAACTTCAGCAAAAGCTCGCGCTATTGCGCAGCGACCCGGAACTGGCTCAGCGCATTGCCCGTAACGGTCGCGAACTGGCGGTCAGCCAGTTCAGTTTTGCACGCATCGGTCAGCGAATCGTCGAGGAGCTCGAGCCGGCATTGCGTGTTCGCGCGCCCTTGAGCCTGCTGGAAAAAGTCCGTCTGAAGTTAGGCATTTGACGATGTGTTACCCGGCCATTGGCATTGCTGGCGACCTCCATTTCTTTAGGGATCAGGTGCAGTTATCCATGGAAAACGACATCGCATCGGTACACCGAGCGTGCGTTCCTGTTGGCGGTTGCTATGGTGAAGTTGTGGTCGGTTCATCCCCTGAGCGCCGTACGGCTTCTCTAAAGAACTCCCTGTCCCGGCTTTTCACCCTATGAGCATTGTTAACGTCATGTGGGCCAGCGGCGCTCCGTTTGCCTCGACTCACAAGGTGCACCAACAGATATTGTCCCAGGTCCCGGCCTCTGTACCGATCGAAACCTGGCTGCTTCAGGGGCATGCCTCGGAGTGTGGAGTGGCGGTCGGCAAGGTGCGGGAGTGGGGGCTGACCTCTGCGCGACTGAAAGGGCGACACATCTGGCGACTGGCCCGGCCCTGGATGCACTACAAATTGCAGAGTGCGCTCAAATCCAGCGATGCGCGCGTACTGTTGCTTGATGGCCTGGGCGTGGCCCGGGCACTGTTGCCCTGCATCGAGACCATGCCGCACTTGCGTGCGGTAGTGGTTTTCCATGGTTCGACGCGGCTTCACGCAGCGGATAGAACGCTCTTCCAGCGGTTCCCGGCGTCCCGGCTGTCGGTGGTTGCTGTGTCGCAAACCCTCGCGACGTCATTGAGCCAGGACCTGCAACGGCCAGTCACGACACTGCGCAGCGCTTTTGATCCCACGGCCTGGCGTTCTGCCCTGCTCACCCGGGAACAGGCGCGTTCCCGGTTGGGCTTGCCTGTGGATAACACATCGGTGCTGGGTGCCGTGGGACGGCTGGTTGGGGGAAAAGGTTTTGCCTGTCTGATCGATGCTTTCGCGGCAGCATTGCTTGAACGACCGGATCTGCGCTTGGTGATTGTGGGCGAAGGTGTTGCCCGTGCCGAACTGGAAGCGAAAATCCACGCGGCAGGGTTGCGCGGCAAAGTCTTTTTGCCGGGTCATGTGAGTGACGTGGGGCAGCTCTATCGAGCATTCGACTGGGTGGCGATGCCGTCGCTGAGCGAAGGCCTGGGGCTGATCCTGCAGGAGGCGGTCATGGCCGGGGTACCGGTAATCGCCAGTGAACTGGATGTGTTCCGTGAACAATTGGGCGATGCCGGCTGGTATGCCCCCGTCGAGGATGTGGCTGCCTGGCGCGACACGATTGCCCGGGCGTTCAGTGCCAACGCTCAAGCGATCGCCGCAGAGCAATATCGTGCACTTGCCCCGGACCAGGCCTGGCGGGATTTCAGCCAGGCTTCCCGGGCATTGCTCTCATGAAGCGAGCAGTGCCTGTTCGAGGGCTTTCATCGGAAAGCTGTCGTTCAGGTTTTCCCGTGCAATATAGCGAGCGAAGTGCTGCAGGTTGCGCTTGACTAGATGACGGGACAGCGGTGCGCGCAGAAAGCGCATGTCCGCCACATCAATCAGGCCCATGCGGTTATCGGGGGTGACCACGATATTACCCAGGTGCAGTGAGCGGAAATAAATTCCCGATTCATGGAGACTTCTTATCAGGCCCACCAGGTCCGGCAAGGCCTGCGGCCAGGTGAATCCTTCCTTGTTGGCGATCTGGCGCAGGGTCTCGCCTGGCAATGGCTGGTAAAGCACCGCCGTCATGCCTGGCGCTTGCAGTCGGTAGTACTGCAGGACCTGCAAAGTCGGCACACCGAGTTTTTGCAGTTCTACGGCGTTGTCGATGAATCGCTTGGAATAGGGACGAAACAGCGCAGAAGAAAAAATACGCTTGCGGCGGAACAGTTTCAGAATATTCCCATTCTGCAACAGGTAGACTTTCGGCCCAAAGCTGTCGGCTTCCAGTACTCTGGCGCCTTCAATCATTTGATTTAGAGCGGCTTGTGAAAGCCGAGAACATTGCATCGTAGAAAGCCTTGTTGGAAGACGGGCGTTGTGACGGGCAATGATGCCGAAAAGTTTCAGCTTTAACCATGCCGGGCGGGGTGGGTGACGTTTCTCAGGGGTAATTTGATGCAAGAAAAACGCTGGGCGCAAGTATGGATGACGATAGGTCTGCTTTGGTTCCTGTTGGCCATCGCCGTCGCGCCTACCAACAAGATCTATCAACAAGGTTTGGTCGCATCGGTCTGGCTGCCGGCACTGTTTTTTTCATGGTCCGCGCGAGCCCGGCTCCGGGAGTTATTCCATCAGCAACGCTGGGTCTATCTGCCGATGCTCGGGCTTCTGGTGTGGTCTCTGATCAGTCTTGCCTGGACGAACGCTCCGGACCTCGCTCGCGAGGCCAAGCGTTTGCTCTACATCGTGGTGTTCCTGATGTTCTTCCCGATATTTGCCAATGGCCAGCCTGATCGCGTGATCCGCATCATGCAGTGGGGTGGGCTCGGGTTGGCGCTGACGGCGCTCATCGCCATCATCAAGTTCTATGGAGTGGATGGAAACATTTGGAGCGCACGCCTGGAGGGGTTGGGTGAATTGGCTCATCCGATCCTGGGCGGGTATGTCATTGGGCTGGCTGCGGTCTGGCTGGCTTTCTGGCCTCCGGCCAGCGGCAAGTTGCAGGTGCTCTGGGTAATTGCTCTGGCCCTGCTTTGTGCATTCGTGATGCTTAGCCAGAGCCGTGGTGCCGGGCTGGCGTTGTTTTTCACGATACTTGCCATGCCGGTTTGGAGCAGTGACCGACGTAGCCGCATCATCGCAGCGGCAGCATTGATCGTGGCGGTCATGGCAATCTGGTTTTTCGAATCGTTCGTCGTGGCGCGCGGAGTGTCTTATCGTCCGCAAATCCTGATAGCCAGTCTGCAGATGATCAGTGAGCACCCATGGCTTGGCCTCGGCCTTGGCGGTGACTACCGAGTGTTTGCTTCAGGTGAGTACTTCAATCATACGCATAACCTGTTTACCCACGTGGCTCTTGAATTGGGGCTGCCAGGGTTGCTGTTGTGGTGTTCGATCTGGCTTGCGGTGCTGTACGAGGCCTGGAAAGCCCGGGAGACGCTTTATGCCAAGGGAATCATTGGCATCTGGGTGTTCTCGACGCTGGCCATGCAATTTGACGCCGCCAGCCTGTCCGGGACCCCGAGGCCCGAATGGTTTATAAGCTGGTTGCCCGTGGGGCTGGCCAGTGTTCTGGTATGGGCACGGGCCAACTCCGGCGCCTGTGATAAAATTTCGCGTTCCATTTAACCAGTGAGCCCTACGATGAGTGATGCACCGCCTGAAGCGGGACAGGATTCCAGCCTGAAAATCTACCTTCGGCTGTTGGGGTACGTGAAACCCTATATCGGTCTCTTCCTGCTGAGTATCGTAGGCTTCGTGATCTTTGCCTCCACGCAGCCGATGCTGGCCGGGATTCTCAAATATTTCGTCGATGGCCTGAGCAACCCTGAAGCGGTGCTGTTCCCTACAGTCCCTTACCTGAAGGATTTGCAGCTGCTGATGGCCGTGCCGTTGTTGATCATCCTGATCGCGGCGTGGCAAGGCCTCGGTTCGTTTCTCGGTAACTTCTACCTGGCGAGGGTATCGCTAGGGCTGGTGCATGACCTGCGCGTCGAGCTGTTCAACAAGCTGCTGGTGCTGCCCAACCGCTATTTCGACACCCACAACTCCGGGCATCTGATCTCGCGCATCACGTTCAACGTGACCATGGTGACCGGTGCCGCCACCGATGCGATCAAGGTCGTGATCCGTGAAGGCCTGACCGTGGTTTTCCTGTTTGCCTATTTGCTGTGGATGAACTGGAAGCTGACCCTGGTGATGCTGGCGATCCTGCCGTTGATTGCTTTGATGGTGGGTAGCGCCAGCAAAAAATTCCGCAAGCAGAGCAAGAAGATCCAGGTGGCCATGGGTGATGTGACCCACGTGGCTTCCGAAACCATTCAGGGTTATCGCGTGGTGCGCAGCTTCGGCGGCGAGACTTATGAAGAGCGTCGCTTCGCTGCCGCAAGCCAGGGCAACACCGAGAAGCAGTTGCGCATGACCAAGACCGGCGCGGTCTACACGCCGATGTTGCAACTGGTGATCTACACCGCCATGGCTGTGTTGATGTTCCTGGTGCTGTTCCTGCGCGGTGATGCCACCGCCGGTGATCTGGTGGCCTACATTACCGCCGCTGGCCTGCTGCCCAAGCCGATCCGCCAGTTGTCGGAGGTCAGTTCGACCATCCAGAAGGGCGTCGCCGGTGCCGAAAGCATTTTCGAGCAACTGGACGTCGAGCCCGAGGTCGACAGCGGCACGGTCGAGCGAGACCGCGTCAGCGGGCATCTGGAGGTGCGCAACCTCAGCTTCACCTACCCTGGAACCGACCGTGAAGTGCTGAAAAACATCAACTTCACGGCGGCGCCGGGGCAGATGATTGCACTGGTCGGCCGTTCAGGGAGCGGCAAGTCGACCCTGGCCAGCCTGATTCCGCGTTTCTATCATCACGACATTGGCGAAATCCTGCTCGATGACGTTGAGATCGAAGACTATCGCCTGCGCAACCTGCGCCGGCACGTGGCGCAGGTTACCCAACACGTGACGCTGTTCAACGACACCATTGCCAACAACATCGCTTATGGCGACCTGGCTGGCGCGCCGCGCGAAGACATTGAAAAGGCTGCCACGGATGCCTATGCGATGGACTTCATCTCGCAGATGCCTGAAGGCCTCGATACTCAGGTCGGAGAAAACGGCGTGCTGCTGTCCGGCGGGCAGCGTCAGCGTCTGGCGATTGCGCGGGCACTGTTGAAAAACGCGCCATTGCTGATCCTCGACGAGGCCACTTCGGCCCTCGACACCGAGTCCGAGCGCCACATTCAGGCGGCACTGGACCAGGTCATGAAAGGGCGCACCACGCTGGTCATCGCTCACCGTCTGTCGACCATCGAAAAAGCCGATTTGATTCTGGTGATGGAGCAGGGCCAGATCGTCGAACGCGGCACCCACGCTCAACTGCTGGCGCAAAACGGCTACTACTCGCGTTTACATGCGATGGGGCTGGACGCGCCGGCTGAAGACATCGCCTGAAATAGTCTTTTGCAGGGCGTTGCCCTGGCTGCGATCTTTTGACTTTGTTTTTAAAGATCAAGAGGTCGCAGCCTCGTTGCTCTCTACAGTCCTGCCCTCGCGAATTTATCCCGATGCAGCCGTCGCACAAGCCTGCGGCAACCCTGTGTTAATATCGCGCCCCTGTTCATTTTGTATGTGGGTTGCTCCATGAAGTTGTCCATGCCGCGATTCGATCAAGCCCCTGTCTTGGTGGTCGGCGATGTCATGCTCGACCGTTACTGGCATGGTGGTACCTCACGGATTTCCCCTGAGGCGCCAGTACCTGTAGTCAAGGTCGAGCACATCGAGGACCGCCCCGGCGGTGCCGCCAACGTTGCGTTGAACATTGCCGCCCTTGGCGCGCCAGCCTCGCTGGTTGGCGTGACCGGCGACGATGAAGCCGCCGACAGTCTGGTCAATAGCCTCAAGGGTGCAGGTGTGCGGGCGTTGTTCCAGCGCATCGCGCATCAACCGACCATCGTCAAGTTGCGGGTCATGAGTCGGCACCAGCAATTGTTGCGTATCGACTTCGAAGAACCGTTCGCCACCGACTCGCTGGCGTTGTCGGTGCAAGTCGACGAATTGCTCGAAGGCATCAAGGTGCTGGTGCTCTCCGACTACGGCAAGGGTGCGTTGAAAAACCATCAAGTCTTGATTCAGGCAGCTCGTGCCCGTGGCATTCCGGTGCTGGCCGACCCCAAGGGCAAGGATTTTTCGATCTATCGCGGTGCGAGTCTGATCACACCGAACCTCAGCGAGTTCGAAACCATCGTTGGCGGTTGCGCCGATGAGCACGAGCTGGTGAGCAAGGGCGCGCAGTTGATGCACGACCTGGACCTTGGCGCCTTGCTGGTGACCCGTGGCGAACACGGCATGACCCTGTTGCGCCCGGATCATCCGGCCCTGCACCTGCCGGCTCGCGCCCGCGAAGTGTTCGACGTGACCGGCGCCGGCGACACGGTGATTTCCACCCTGGCGGCGGCGATTGCTGCCGGCGAGGAACTGCCGCATGCGGTGGGCCTGGCCAACCTGGCCGCGGGCATCGTGGTCGGCAAGCTCGGTACGGCGGCGATCAGTGCGCCGGAACTGCGTCGCGCCATCCAGCGTGAAGAAGGTTCGGAGCGCGGTGTGCTGGGGCTCGAGCAATTACTGCTGGCCGTCGACGACGCCCGTGCGCACAACGAGAAGATCGTGTTCACCAACGGTTGCTTCGACATTCTGCATGCCGGCCACGTGACTTACCTCGAACAGGCGCGCGCCCAAGGCGATCGCCTGATCGTAGCGGTCAACGACGATGCGTCGGTCAGTCGCTTGAAAGGGCCGGGTCGTCCGATCAACAGTGTCGACCGACGCATGGCCGTGCTGGCCGGGTTGGGTGCGGTGGACTGGGTGATCAGCTTCGCCGAAGGCACCCCGGAAAACCTCCTGCGCGAGGTCAAGCCGGACGTGTTGGTCAAGGGTGGGGATTACGGGATTGACCAGGTGGTGGGCGCGGACATCGTGACTGCCTACGGCGGCACCGTGAAAGTGCTGGGGCTGGTGGAAAACAGCTCCACTACCGCCATTGTCGAGAAAATCCGCAAGTCCGAATAACGCGTGATCACTGTGGCGAGGGAGCTTGCTCCCGTTCGACTGCGAAGCGGTCGTAAAACCATTGAATGCGATTTGCCTGGTGCAACTCGATTGCAGGTTTTAGGGTCGCTCCGCGACCCAACGGGAGCAAGCTCCCTCGCCACGGCAGCGTACTGATCAGCCTATCGTGCAGCCTTGCGCGGTACGATCTTCTTCAGCAGTTGCTTGGCCTTCCCGCGCAGTCGCGCCAGGCCTGAATCCTTCGCCGGTGGCGTCAAGCCTTGCTGGCGGACCCAGTCCTTCCAGCGAATGCGCTCATCCCTCACCAACCAGCCTTCCTGCCGGGCAAAGCTCTCGGCCAGAAACAACCCGCGCGTGCTCGCCGGGTACAGTTGATCCTTCTTCAAGGTATAGAGCTCGGCCAACGGGTGGCCGTCCTGCAAAGGCATCAAGTACAGATCGGGCCGCTTGCGATCCAGTCGGGCCACCAGTTGATCGCCTTCCAGCCGTTCGTCGACGTGGAACAGACTCAGGGATTTGGCTTCCTTGGGCACGTCCAGGCGCAAATCATAGATCAACTGCAACGATGCCGTCGGCAGGTGCACATAGGCCCGGGGCCGCTCAATCAGCTGCAGGTTGGCGCAACGCACCGGCCGCGCCGAGCCGGACAGTGGCGACAGGCGAAACGGCAGGGCTTCGCGGTAATGCAGAGCAGACGAGTAGGGCGCGGGCAACCATGTGTCGTTGAAGCGCCCACCGAGCCAGCCTTCCGGGGTTTCCAGCAGGCATTCTTCGGCAATCTCCTGGATCGCCGTGTGCAGCGGCAGGTTCAGCTCGTGGGCCGGCACGTAGCCGGAAATCAGCTTGAGCACGACGTCCCCGCGATCCTGGCGACGCTGACGCACCAGTACCCAGTAATCGCGATTCTGCCAATGCAGCGTCAGGCGCACCGAAACGCCGAGGTTGGCCAGTTCCAGGGCAAAGCGCTCGCTGTCGGCGACGGTGACCGGGCGGCGACGTTGCAGGGTCTGGGAGAAGTTCAGCGGCCTGCCGACGCTCTGGTAACTCAGGCCTTCGGGAGTCGCTTCGACGAATAACGGCAGGGTCTTGAAGTTGCTCGGATTCTTTCTAATGAGCGTACGCGGCATGTCGGCTCCTGCTTTAGGCCGCGTGGGGCGGCATCAGTGGCTACGTAGGACCTGGGCAACGGTCGCGACGTTGTGGGCGAGGTGCAGCGGGTTGATCGTTCCGACAATAGCACTGGCCACCCCCGGATGTTCAAACAGCAACTCGAAACTGGCGCGCACCGGGTCCACCCCGGGACTCAGGCAAACGTGACCACTGGCGAGGGCTTTTTTGACCAGAATGGCTTTGCCGTGAGCAGCAGCATAGTCAATCACGGCTTTCTCGTTTTGCTCGTTCAGATTGTAGGTGACCATTGCGCAATCGCCTTGCTCCAGCGCCTTCAAGCCACCCTCGACGGTTTTGCCGGAAAAACCGAAGCCGCGAATCTTGCCCTCGCCCTTGAGCGCGGCGAGGGTTGCATAGACTTCGCAATCGTTGAGGATCGCAAGGTCGTTGCCATCGGAGTGCACCAGCACCAGGTCAATGAAATCTGTTTCCAGGCGTTGCAGGCTGCGTTCAACCGAGAGCCGGGTATGTGCAGCGCTGAAATCGTGGCGCGATTGGCCGTCGGCAAACTCTTCGCCAACCTTGCTGACGATCACCCAGTCCTGACGCTGGCCGCGCAAGAGCGGGCCGAGGCGTTCTTCACTGCGGCCATAGGCCGGGGCGGTGTCGATCAGGTTGATGCCCAGGTCCCGGGTCAACTTGAGCAGCATGCGCGCTTCGTCATCGTCCGGAATCTGGAAGCCGTTGGGGTACTTCACCCCTTGGTCGCGGCCGAGTTTCACGGTGCCCAGGCCCAGCGGAGAAACCATCAGGCCGGTGCTGCCCAGGGGGCGATGCAGGTCGTGCAGGGTAGGTTGGCTCATGGCAGTAGTTGCTCCCAGGCCGGAATGCCCATCGGTGGCCTTGGCAGCGGTGGCAGCGCCGCTACCGGACCCGGTTGAATGCCGTCGCGTGCAAGGCTGGCGATCACCCGGTCGGCAAAGTCCGGCGCCAATGCCAGCTTGGTAGGCCAACCCACCAACAATCGACCTTCCTCGGCGAGGAAGGCGTTGTCGGGGCGGGTCAGGCCCGATTGCAACGGCTCGGCACGATCCACGCGCAAGGTTGCCCACTGGACCGTGCTCAGATCAATCCAGGGCAACAACTGGCCGAGTTCTTTCTGTGCGGTGGCGATCTGTTCGGCGGGCTCGCGAGCCACACCTTCGCTTTCGGCGATGTCTCCGCCCATGTACCAGACCCACTGACCATCGGCTGCCGGATGGGTGGTTATGGTAAGGCGCGGTTTGGTGCCACCACCCAGGCAGTGGGCATACAGCGGCTTGAGGCTCGGGCCTTTGGCGATGATCATGTGCAGCGGGCGACGTTGCATGGCGGGTTGGCTCAACCCCAAAGCTTCAAGCAGCGCAGCTGTCCCGCCACCGGCGCTCAAGACGATGCGTTGCGCACGAATTTCACGCTCATCGACTTTCAGGCCGACCAGAACACCAGCCTCCAGCAGCGGTTCGATCTTCTGACCGGCGAGCAGGCCATCACCCGCCAGATCGGCCAGGCGCTGGATCAGGCTCGGCACGTCGATCACCAATTCGGCCAGTCGATAGACCTTGCCCTTGAAACGCTTGTCTTGCAGGGCGGGCGGCAATTGCTCGCCCTTGACCTGATCGACACGGCCGCGTACGGCTTTGCTGGCGAAGAAACTGGTGAGGTTGCCGGCGATCGTGCCGGGGGACCACAGATAATGGGCTTGCGATAACAGGCGCACGCCGGACAGATCCAGCTCGCCGTCACCGGCCAGCGCTTCCCGCCAGCGACGGGGCATGTCGGCAATGGCCTCAGAGGCACCGGTGATTGCGCCATGCAATGCGTACTTGGCGCCGCCGTGGATGATGCCCTGGGATTTCATGCTTTGCCCGCCGCCGAGGCTGGCGCTTTCCACCAGCACGGTCGAAAAACCCTGGCGGCGCAGGCGCGCATTCAGCCAGAGGCCGGCGACACCAGCGCCGACAATCAGAACGTCGGTGGAAATAACGGATGGCATGCGACGACCTCAGTGTTCAAGACGAGGGCGCAGTATACAGACTCGAAGATTGGAGGTTTTGCTGGCGATCAACACGGCGAATCAAAATCCTGTGGGAGCGAGCAGGCTCACTCCCACAGTGCATTAGGTGCGAGCTTAATGCCCGGCAGTCTTGGAGAAGAGCTGGATGACAACAACCCCCAGCACAATCAACGCCATCCCCAGCATCGCCGGCACATCCAGTTTCTGCCCGTAGATAAACAGCGCCGCCACGCTGACCATGACGATGCCCATGCCGGCCCACACCGCGTAGGCAACACCCACCGGCACGCTGCGCACCACCAGCGTCAGCATCCAGAAGGCAATCCCGTAACCGACGATGACCAGCAACAAGGGCAACGGTGTGCTGAAGCCTTTGACCGCTTTCATCGAAACGGTGGCAATCACTTCGGCGCAGATGGCGATGGCCAGATAGTAGTAGGCGGTCATGGTTCAATCCTCGTGTGAAGTGTTGCTCTCTGAGGTCGGCATTTTAGAGATTCCCCAGATGCGGTAAAGTCATTACCTATCTGCTTTGGAGATGGGTTGAGCCATGAACACACAATGGAATCTGGAGCAGTTGCGGCTGTTTGTCAGCGTGGCTGAGCAACGATCGTTTTCCGCCGTGGCGCGGGATCAGCGCAAGGCGCAATCGGCAGTCAGCAGTTCTATTGCATTGCTGGAGGAAGACCTGGGCGTGAGCCTGTTCGAGCGCAGTAGCGGCCGTCAGCCGAAACTCACCGAGGCCGGCACGACATTACTGGAGGAGGCCCGAGAAGTGCTGCGCCAGTGTGAACGCCTCAATGGCCGGGCGTTGGCGATGATGCGCGGGCAAGAGGCCCGTTTGCGTGTGGCGCAGGACGAGGCGATGCCTTACCAGCCGATCATCGAAAGCTTCGAAGCCCTGGCGGAAAAATTTCCCAGTGTCGAAGTGCAGTTGACCAGCGCCGCCCAAGGCGATGTCGCGCGCAAACTGGTGGAGCGGCGGGCCGATCTGGGGTTGTTGTTCTTTCATGATCAGATACCCGAAGCGCTGGAACGGCGGGTATTGGGCAGCGTCGAAATGGTCACCGTGTGCGGCAGGGAACATCCGCTGGCGGCCAAGGGCACAGTGGACTGCCAGCAACTGGCGCAACACCGGCAGTTGTTGATGTCGACGGAGTCCAGCATTTATCCGGGCAGCGAGCCAGCCAGCCCGCAAGTCTGGCGTGCCGACAGTTTCTACGTGATGGCCGAATGGCTGGTGCGCGGCCTGGGTTGGGCATGGTTGCCGCGCCACGTGGTGCAGTACCCGACGTATCAGAATCAGATGGTGGAACTGGTCAGCGAATGGACCCCGCCGGCGCTGGTGGTGGAGCTGGTCTGGCGCCGCGACGAACCGCTCGGTCCGGCGGCTCGCTGGCTTGCTGAACGTTTTGCCGTGCACTTGCAGGCGATCGGCGAAAAAAGCCGATAAACTCCGCCGCCATGAATAGAACTCTCTACACCGCGCTGTTTTATCTGGGGCTGCCATTGGTGGCGATTCGGCTTTGGCTGCGCGCACGCAAGGCGCCGGCGTATGCCAAACGCATTGGCGAGCGTTTCTCCTATGGCATGCCCGCGATGAAACCGGGCGGTATCTGGGTGCATGCGGTGTCGGTGGGCGAGAGCATTGCTGCCGCGCCGATGATCCGTGCCTTGCTGCAACGCTATCCACAATTGCCGATCACCGTGACGTGCATGACGCCAACTGGCTCGGAGCGCATCCAGGCGTTGTTTGCCACTGAGCCGCGCGTCCAGCACTGTTATTTGCCCTATGACTTGCCGTGCGCCGCTAAACGCTTTCTTGATCGGGCCCGACCAAAACTGGCGGTGATCATGGAAACCGAGCTGTGGCCCAACCATATTCATCAATGCGCCAAGCGCGGGATTCCGGTGGCACTGGCCAATGCGCGGTTGTCGGAACGATCCGCCAAGGGTTATGGCCGCTTCGGCAAATTGACCGGACCAATGCTCGCCGAGATGAGCCTGTTCGCGGTGCAGACCGAAGCCGAGGCCCAGCGTTTCCGTGATCTGGGGGCGCGGGCAGAAACGGTTGAAGTGACCGGCTCGATCAAGTTTGACCTGACGATCGATCCGCAACTGTTGCAGCGCGCCAGCGAATTGCGTAGCCAATGGCAGGCCCAGGAGCGCCCGGTGTGGATCGCCGCGAGCACCCATGACGGCGAAGATGAAGTGGTACTGGCGGCCCATCGCCGGTTGCTGGCCGATCATCCTGATGCGTTGCTGATCCTGGTGCCGCGTCATCCGGAGCGATTCGATTCGGTGTACGGCTTGTGCCAGCAACAAGGGTTTGCCACGGTCCGGCGTTCCAGCGGCGAGCCGGTTGGTGCCGGTACTTCGGTGCTGCTCGGCGACACCATGGGTGAATTGCTGTTTCTCTACGCGTTGGCCGACAGCGCTTTTGTCGGCGGCAGTCTGGTGCCCAACGGCGGGCATAACCTGCTGGAGCCGGCCGCGCTGGCAAAACCGGTATTGAGTGGCCCGCACCTGTTCAATTTCCTCGAAATCGCCGCGCAACTGCGCAGTGCCGGGGCCTTGCAGGAAGTGGAAGATGCCGAAGGTTTGGCCCTGGCAGTTCAGCGGCTGTTCGAATTGCCGCGGGATGCACAACGCATGGCCGAAGCAGGCTTGAAAGTGATGCGCAGCAATCAGGGCGCATTGCAGCGGTTGCTGGATGGGCTAGGCCGGTTGATCGCTGGCCACTGACCAATTGTGGCGAGGGAGCTTGCTCCCGCTGGGCTGCGAAGCAGCCCCATACCCCGACACCGCACTGCATACAGACATATCGCATTGCCAGGTTTTACGACTGCTTCGCAGCCGAGCGGGAGCAAGCTCCCTCGCCACAGAAAGCTTTTCACCCAAGTTGCCTTTTTACTGACCCGGCCGGGCCTTCAACTGTTCAGCCGCAGCCTTGGCCAGATCCGGTGGCAGGAAATCCTTGTCCGGGTTGTAGTCGGCCTTGAGCCAGCGCGCCAGGTCCTGCAAATCACCCGGGTTCAATGTCCCGGCCTGTTGCTTGAGGCGCAGGTTGTCGAGGATGTAGTCGTAGCGGGTGTTGTTGTAATCACGCACCGAGGTGTACAGCTGGCGCTGCGCATCCAGCACGTCGACGATGTTTCGCGTCCCCACCTGATAACCGATTTCGGTCGCTTCCACCGCGCTCTGGTTGGAGATGATCGATTGCTTGCGCGCCTGTACCTGTTCGACGTCAGTGTTCACCGCGCGATGCAGGTCGCGGGTGTTTTCAACGATTTGCCGGCGCAGGGATTCGCGCTGCTGCTCGGTCTGGTCCAGTTGAGCGTAAGACTGACGGACCTGGGAATTGATCAGCCCGCCACTGTAGATCGGGATGTTCAATTGCAGGCCAATCGACGATTGCTCGACATCACCCTTGTACGACTGCCCAAAGGCACTCGGGTTACTGAAGCCCAGTGCATCGTTATCGCCTTTCTGGTATCTGGCCACGGCATCAACGGTCGGTGCATGGCCGGCCTTGCGCTGTTTGAGGGTTTGCTCGGCGGCGCTGACGGCATAGTTGCTGGCCAACAGATTGAGGTTCTGTCTGGCGGCTGTGTCGACCCACGCCTTGGCATCGTTCGGTGCCGGCGGCAGGATCGGCAAGTTATGGGAAATGCCCCAGATAGCCTTGTACTGACGGTTGGTCAGGGTGATCAGGGCTTCGAACGCGTCATCCACCTGACGCTGCGCGACGATCCGGTTGGCACGTGCAGTGTCGTAGCTGGCTTGTGAGTTCAAGACGTCGGTCTTGTCCGAAAGGCCGACATCGAAACGTTCGTTGGACTGATCCAGCTGCCGTTTGAACGCGGCTTCTTCGGCCTTGGTCGATGCCAGGTTGTCCTGACTGCGCAACACGTTGAAGTAACTGTCGGCGGTTTGCAGGATCAGGTTTTGCTGGGTCGCCGAGAGTTGCAGGGCGGCCTGTTCGTTGACGTCCTTGGCGGCCTGGAACTGGAACCAGCGATCGGCACGAAACAGCGGCTGTGCCAGGGTTGCCTGGTAAGAGTGGGCATTGCGGTTGGCAGTGGCCGACGGCTGATCGATCGACGTGCGGACACTGGTGACATCCGCGCCACCCGACAGATTGGGCAGCAGCCCGGCGCGGGCCTGGGGCACGACTTCTTTCTGGGCGCCATATTGAGCGATGGCGGCAGCGAGGTCGGCGTTGTTGTCCACCGCCTCCTGGTAGACGCTGACCAGATCGTTTTTTGTCGACAAGGGCGCTTCTGCTGCCCAGGCCATTCCATTGGACGCACATGACACGGCAACGGCCAGTGAGAGTTTGCGCAGCATAGGCGATCCCTAGTAGAAATATTACACAAGTAATTTAAGCGCCAAGGCTAAGGCGCTACAGGTGCAGCGTCAATGCGCAGCCTCGGCGTAGCGAGTGTAGTTGTGCATTCAATCGGCAACAATCCTGCCTTCCCCCGTAATTACGCCATTCATCAAGGTGTTTGCAGCGGTGTTGGCGTTCTTTGCCAGTTGTGTCTAGACTGGCCGAGTTCTTGTCGGGGTGCCTTGCTATGAGGCTGAGATCGAATAATTTCGGATCCCGTTGAACCTGATCAGGTTAACGCCTGCGTAGGGAACAAGATTTCTCGTCACCCGGCGAGTCCTCTTGTGCTTCGTCCGGGATGTTGTTCGACAATCGAACAGCCCTCGTGCACCGAGCACAGCACAGCTGGTTTCCCAGCGCCCGTGCGTCCATTCGTTTACAGGTTCGCTCCGACAAAAATCCACTGCCTGGATGATGTCTGGAGAACCCGTGATGACTACAAAAGCAAAAATCGCCACCAACCTGAGTGAATCGGCCAAGGTCGATCAGCAATCGGTTCAGCCGTTTACCCGCTCGCAAAAAATCTATGTCCAGGGCTCTCGTCCGGACATTCTCGTGCCGATGCGTGAAATCAGCCTCGACGTGACGCCGACCGACTTCGGCGGCGAGGTCAACGCACCGGTCGTGGTCTATGACACGTCAGGCCCGTACACCGATCCCAACGTCATCATCGACGTGCGCAAAGGCTTGGCCGATGTGCGTTCGCCGTGGATCGAAGCCCGTGGCGACACCGAGCGACTGGCTGGCCTGAGTTCGAATTTCGGCCAGGAACGCCTTGCCGATCCCGAGTTGACCCAGCTGCGTTTCGCTCACGTCAACAATCCACGTCGCGCGAAACCGGGCGCCAACGTCAGCCAGATGCACTACGCGCGCAAAGGCATCATCACCGCCGAGATGGAATACGTCGCCATCCGCGAAAACATGAAGCTGGAAGTGGCCCGCGCCGCCGGCCTGCTGGACCAGCAGCACGCCGGCCACAGCTTCGGCGCCAGCGTGCCGAAAGTCATTACCCCCGAGTTCGTCCGTGACGAAATCGCCCGGGGCCGCGCGATCATCCCGGCCAACATCAACCACACCGAACTGGAACCGATGATCATCGGCCGTAACTTCCTGGTGAAGATCAACGGCAACATCGGCAACAGCGCCCTGGGTTCGTCCATCGAAGAAGAAGTGGCGAAATTGACCTGGGGCATTCGCTGGGGTTCGGACACGGTCATGGACCTGTCCACCGGCAAGCACATCCATGAAACCCGTGAGTGGATCATCCGCAACTCGCCAGTGCCGATCGGTACTGTGCCGATCTATCAGGCCCTGGAAAAAGTCGGCGGCGTCGCCGAAGACCTGACCTGGGAGCTGTTCCGCGACACGCTGATCGAGCAGGCCGAGCAGGGCGTCGACTACTTCACCATCCACGCCGGCGTGTTGCTGCGCTACGTGCCGATGACTGCCAAGCGCGTAACCGGCATCGTTTCCCGTGGCGGTTCGATCATGGCCAAGTGGTGCCTGGCGCACCACAAAGAGAACTTCCTCTACACCCACTTCGACGAAATCTGCGAAATCATGAAGGCCTACGACGTCAGCTTCTCGCTGGGCGATGGCCTGCGTCCGGGCTCGATTGCCGATGCCAATGACGAAGCACAGTTCGGCGAGCTGGAAACCCTCGGCGAGTTGACCAAGATCGCCTGGAAGCACGACGTGCAATGCATGATCGAAGGCCCGGGCCACGTGCCGATGCAGTTGATCAAAGAGAACATGGACAAGCAGCTCGAATGCTGCGACGAGGCGCCGTTCTACACCCTCGGCCCACTGACCACCGACATCGCGCCGGGCTACGACCACATCACCTCCGGCATCGGCGCGGCGATGATCGGCTGGTTCGGTTGCGCCATGCTCTGCTACGTAACGCCCAAGGAGCACTTGGGCTTGCCGAACAAGGATGACGTGAAGACCGGGATCATCACCTACAAGATCGCCGCCCACGCCGCCGACCTTGCCAAGGGACATCCGGGCGCGCAGATTCGCGACAACGCCCTGAGCAAGGCGCGTTTCGAATTCCGGTGGGAAGACCAGTTCAACCTGGGCCTTGATCCGGACACCGCGCGTTCGTATCACGATGAAACCCTGCCGAAGGACTCGGCCAAGGTCGCGCATTTCTGCTCGATGTGCGGGCCGAAGTTCTGCTCGATGAAAATCACCCAGGAAGTCCGCGAGTACGCGGCCAACCAACGCATCGAAGCGGTCGACGTGGACGTCGTCCAAGGCATGGCCGAACAGGCTGAGCGCTTCAAGCAGGAAGGCAGCCAGCTGTACAAGAAGGTTTGATCTGACCGGGCGCACTCGGGTGCGCCGCTTATCCATGTGGCGAGGGAGCTTGCTCCCGCTGGCCTGCGAAGCAGACCCAAAACCAGCCACCGCATTCTGGGTGCCAGATTGCGATGACCGATTTTACGACTGCTGCGCAGCCGAGCGGGAGCAAGCTCCCTCGCCACAAGGGTGGTTTACACAACAATGTCCCTCTGAGATAACACCCTTGAGCATTCAACCCAGCACTTACTCACCTGATATCGCCGTGCCGATCGACAAACGTGTGTTCGGCGGCCGCGATCTGTTTTCTCTGTGGTTCTCCCTCGGCATCGGCCTGATGGTCCTGCAGACCGGCGCATTGCTTGCACCAGGCCTGGGCCTGTCGGGCTCGTTGCTGGCGATTTTCCTCGGCACGCTGGTCGGCGTTCTTCTACTGGCGGCGGTCGGGGTGATCGGTAGCGACACCGGCCTGTCATCGATGACTGCACTCAAACTCAGCCTCGGCGCCAAGGGCGCGAGCCTGCCGGCAGTGCTGAACCTGCTGCAACTGATCGGTTGGGGGGCGTTCGAAATCATCGTCATGCGCGATGCCGCCAGCCTGTTGGGCGCCAAGGCTTTCAGCGACGCCAGCCTGATGTCGAGCCCGGTGCTGTGGACGCTGTTTTTCGGCGCGCTGGCGACCTTGCTCGCTGTCAGCGGTCCGTTGACCTTCGTGCGCAAGATACTGCGCAAGTGGGGCATCTGGTTGCTGTTGGCGGCGTGCACCTGGTTGACCTGGAACCTGTTCGCCAAGGCCGATCTGGCCGCATTGTGGACGCAGGCCGGCGATGGCTCGATGCCGTTTGCCGTGGGCTTCGACATTGCCATCGCCATGCCGCTGTCGTGGTTGCCTTTGATTGCCGACTACTCGCGTTTCGGCAAGCGGGCGAAAAACGTCTTCGGTGGCACCGCCATCGGTTTCTTCATCGGTAATTTCTGGCTGATGAGCCTGGGCGTGGCCTACACCCTGGCGTTCGCGCCGAGCGGTGAAGTCAATGCCCTGTTGCTGGCACTGGCCGGCGCCGGCCTGGGCATTCCGTTGCTGTTGATTCTGTTGGACGAGTCGGAGAACGCCTTCGCCGACATTCACTCGGCAGCGGTGTCCAGCGGGATTCTGTTGCGCCTGAAAGTCGAGCACCTGGCATTGGCCATCGGCGTGATCTGCACGCTGATCGCCTTGCTGGCGCCATTGGCGCAGTACCAGAACTTCCTGCTGTTGATCGGCTCGGTGTTTGCGCCGCTGTTCGGCGTGGTGCTGGTGGATCACTTCATTCTGCGCAAGCGCAGTGGCCAGGTGGCGTCAGCCGCATTGCGCTGGCCGGCGCTGCTCGCCTGGCTGGGCGGGATCAGCACCTATCATTTGCTGGCCAACCTGTATGCCGATATCGGTGCAACCCTGCCGGCACTGGTGGTGGCAGGGCTGCTGCAGCTGGTGCTGGGCCGGGCCTTCAGTTACGGCCGGGAAACAGCTCGGGCTTGAGGATGCCGTTCAGGCGAGGGTAGGGGATCTTCAGTTCGACATGGCCCAGTGCGTACGGCGCGATGCTGCTGGTTTCATATTTGAGGATCACCCCGCCATAGGTCAGCGCCACGTTCTGGGTTTTCTGGAACGGCCAGCTTTTGACGAACTCCGGTTCCTGATCGAGCTTGGTGCTGATCAACCAGCTGTTGTGCGCCACCTGCGCGGCTTTCCAGAACGCCTCTTCCTGCCCTGGCACCAGCATGTCCGCCAGCGTCAGCACTTTATGCTGCTGACGCGAGTAGTTGATGAAGCCGCGGCCCGGCGTGCCATGGGCGCCGCCAGTGTCCAGGTAGCTGGACAATTCGATGATCACCAAGCCGTCATGCTGCTCGCGTACTTTCGCTTGCAGGTAGCTGCTGTTGCGTGGCCCCGCAGTGCGCAAGAATTGCTCGCGATAGGCCGCCAGCGTCGGCGCGACCGGTGCATCGGGCGAGATGCGGGTCATTGCCAGCAGGCGCTTTTCGATGATGCCATCCAGTGCGGGTTCCGCGGGGAAGTGCAGGGTGTCGATGTTCACCAGCGGGCAATCCTGATCCTTGCACCCCGGCTGAAGCTGTTCGGTGGCGTCGCGGGTGACTTCCAGCGGTGCGCGATAATTGGGCTGGAACAAACTCTGGCAGGCGCCCAGGGTCAGGGCGATAGCGGCCACGGAGGCGATTTTAAAAAG
Source organism: Pseudomonas sp. Sample_24 (assembly GCF_004307605.1). Lineage (NCBI taxonomy): Bacteria > Pseudomonadati > Pseudomonadota > Gammaproteobacteria > Pseudomonadales > Pseudomonadaceae > Pseudomonas > Pseudomonas sp. Sample_24. The sequence continues at coordinate 7,587 of NZ_RCNW01000346.1, read as the reverse complement.
CGACATGTGCGTCCTTCATAAATCAGGGAAAGGCAAAAAGTTACCCGCTTCGACTACCAACGGAGCAGTCAGTTCGCCACTAAGCTAATTAGAGTGGGTTTCGTCCTCACCGTCTATCCCGCTGACGGGAAAGGGGCTGCATCAAACCTCACGGGCGCGTTAGGATGGCGCGAAGTCGAGGTTCCACGGGAAAAGGAATCTCGTATCGGATTGAAGTAATGAGGATTGTCATGACCGATTTTGCCAACGCCATTCCGACCGCCGTAGAGATCGTTCGGCGCGAAAAGTGCTTCGAGGGCTTCTACAAGCTCGAACGCGTGCACTTGCGCCATGAATTGTTCGCCGGTGGCATGAGCCGCGAAATCAACCGTGAACTGTTCGTCCGTCATGATGCAGTGTGCATGCTGCCGTACGATCCGCAGCGAGACGAAGTCGTGCTGATCGAGCAGTTTCGTGTCGGTGCCCTCGGCAAGACCGACAATCCGTGGCTGGTAGAACTGGTTGCCGGTCTGATCGACAAGGACGAACAGCCGGAAGAAGTTGCTCACCGCGAAGCGCAGGAGGAAGCTGGGCTTGAAATCGCAGCGCTCTGGCCGATGACCAAATATTTTCCATCGCCGGGCGGCAGCGACGAATTCGTGCATTTGTACCTGGGGCGTTGCGACACCACCGGCGCCGGTGGCCTGCATGGACTGGAGGAAGAGGCCGAAGATATCCGCGTTTCGGTGTGGGCCTTTGAAGATGCCCTGCAAGCCGTACGCGATGGACGAATTGCCAACGCGCCAAGCATCATTGCCTTGCAATGGCTGGCTTTGAATCGCGTTGAAGTGAGGGGGTTATGGTCGTAAACAAACTGCGCGATCGCTATCGGGTGGACCTCGTGGGGCTGCAAGCGTCCTGTGAGGCGAACTACGCGCGCCTGATGCGACTGTTGCCGGACATGCGCAGCGAGCCTGCGGCGAGGCGCATCGCCGTGACCCATGGCGACCAGATGCTCGGCGTGCTGGCGCTGGAGGTGTTGCAGGTCTGTCCGTACACCACCACCCTGCAAGTGCGTCAGGAGCACAGTCTGCCCTGGCTACCGGTGCCGCAACTGGAAGTACAGGTCTATCACGATGCCTGCATGGCCGAAGTGGTCAGTGCCGAACATGCGCGACGCTTTCGCGGCATCTATCCTTATCCGAATGCCTCGATGCACCAGCCCGACGAAAAAGCCCAGCTGAACATGTTCCTGGGCGAGTGGCTGAGTCATTGCCTGGCATTGGGGCATGAGTACGAAGTGGTACGTTAACTTCCGTCGCAGTTGTGAACTGCGTCAGGTTCACAGGTTTCTTCTTTCGATCGTCCCCCAGCATAATTGCGCCAATCATCCAATCCCGTGATCACGCCCTGGGAGAACACCTTGCCGAGCGTATCCACCTTGAGCACCGCTGAGCCGGCACTGCTGGTGCAAATTTCCGACAGCCATCTGTTCGCCGAGGCGCACGGCACGCTACTGGGCATGAACACCCGCGACAGCCTGCAAAAAGTCCTTGAAAGGGTGCGCGCCCAGCAGCCACGGATCGACCTGGTCCTGGCCACCGGTGACCTGTCTCAGGACGGCTCGCTGGAGTCTTACCAGGCGTTTCGCGACCTGACCCGACAGCTCGATGCGCCGGCGCGCTGGATTCCCGGCAATCACGACGAGCCGCAGATCATGGCCGAGGCCGCCGTTCAGAGTGCATTGCTGGAGCCGGTAGTGGATATCGGCAACTGGCGAGTCACGCTGCTCGATTCGGCAGTGCCGGGCTCAGTGCCGGGCTACCTGCAGGACGAACAATTGCAACTGTTGGCCCGCTCGTTGAGCGAGGCACCGCAGCGGCATCATCTGGTGTGCCTGCACCATCATCCGGTTTCGATTGGTTGTGCGTGGATGGAACCGATCGGTTTGCGCAATCCGGACGCCTTTTTTGAAGTGCTCGATCGTTTTCCGCAGGTGCGTGCCGTGCTGTGGGGGCATGTGCATCAGGAGATCGATCAATTGCGTGACAATGTGCGTCTGATCGCCTCGCCGTCGACCTGCATTCAGTTTGAACCGGGTAGCGAGGACTTCACGGTCGGAGAGCAGGCGCCGGGGTATCGCTGGTTGCGGTTGATGCCCGATGGACAGCTGCAAACCGGGGTGGAACGCGTTACCGGTTTCGATTTCCAGGTCGATTACGGCTCCAACGGCTACTGACACGTTTCCCGCGAACACTGATTTCCATTGTGGGGGCTGGCTTGCCAGCGATTACGGACTGCCTGACAACATCAATGTTGAATGTGACGGCCTCATCGCTGGCAAGCCAGCTCCCACAGGGGCTGTGTTCAATTCGGTAGCGATGGCACCCAACATCCCCCGAGTCCCTGTAAACTCCGCTTCTTTACCCGACGCGCAGGGAGTCCAAATGTCCGGTTCGATCCTTTATATCCACGGTTTCAACAGCGCGCCTGCATCGAAAAAGGCCACGCAGTTGAGCGCAGTGATGGAACGGCTGGGCTTGAGCGACCATTTGCGCGTGCCGGCCTTGCATCACCATCCCCGCGAGGCCATCGGTCAGCTTGAACAGGCGATTGCAGCGCTCGGGCGGCCATTACTGGTCGGCAGCTCACTCGGCGGCTACTATGCGACTCACCTGGCCGAGCGCCATGGCCTGAAAGCCCTGCTGATCAACCCTGCCGTCAGCCCGCACCGGATGTTCGACGGATTTCTGGGGACGCAGAAAAACCTGTATACCGATGAGACCTGGGAACTGACCCACGACCACGTAACGGCGCTGGCCGAGCTGGAAGTGCCGCCACCCCTGGACCCGCTGCGGTATCAGGTATGGTTGCAGACGGGGGATGAAACGCTGGACTATCGCCTGGCCCAGCAGTATTACCGGGCCTGTGCCTTGCGTATCCAGGCCGGCGGCGACCATAGTTTCCAGGGGTTTGCCGCACAGCTTCCAGCCATGCTGAGTTTTGCCGGCATTGGCGCCGATGTGTATCAGGCGATAGATTTCACCGCATTGTGAAACCTCGCCCCTATTTTCAATGAATGACTGACGACGAGACCCCATGGCCACTCCCAGCGCTAGCTCTTATAACGCCGACGCCATCGAAGTCCTCTCGGGCCTCGACCCGGTGCGCAAACGCCCCGGCATGTACACCGACACCAGTCGGCCGAACCACCTTGCCCAGGAAGTCATCGACAACAGTGTCGACGAAGCTCTGGCCGGGCACGCCAAATCGGTGCAGGTCATCCTGCACGCCGATCACTCGCTGGAAGTCAGCGACGACGGCCGTGGCATGCCGGTGGACATTCACCCCGAAGAGGGTGTTTCCGGGGTCGAACTGATCCTCACCAAGCTGCATGCCGGTGGCAAGTTTTCCAACAAGAACTACCAGTTCTCCGGCGGTCTGCACGGGGTGGGTATTTCGGTGGTCAACGCCTTGTCGACCGAAGTCCGGGTGCGTGTAAAGCGTGACGGCAACGAATACCAGATGACGTTCGCCGATGGTTACAAGGCCACCGAGCTGGAAGTGGTCGGCACGGTCGGCAAACGCAACACCGGTACCAGCGTGTTCTTTGCGCCGGATCCGAAATACTTCGACTCACCGAAGTTCTCCATCAGCCGCCTCAAGCATGTGCTCAAGGCCAAGGCCGTGCTGTGCCCGGGGCTGCTGGTCAGTTTTGAAGACAAAGCCACCGGCGAGAAAGTCGAATGGCATTACGAAGACGGCCTGCGTTCCTACCTGGTCGATGCGGTCAGCGAATTCGAGCGCCTGCCGGACGAGCCATTTTGTGGCGCGTTTGCCGGTAACAAGGAAGCGGTGGACTGGGCGCTGCTGTGGCTGCCGGAAGGCGGCGACGCGGTGCAGGAAAGCTACGTCAACCTGATCCCGACCGCCCAGGGCGGTACCCACGTCAACGGTTTGCGCCAGGGGCTGCTCGACGCCATGCGCGAGTTCTGCGAATTCCGCAGCCTGTTGCCGCGCGGCGTAAAGCTGGCCCCGGAAGACGTCTGGGAGCGCATCGCTTTCGTGCTGTCGATGAAAATGCAAGAACCGCAATTCTCCGGCCAGACCAAGGAACGCCTGTCGTCCCGGGAAGCCGCGGCGTTTGTTTCCGGCGTGGTCAAGGATGCGTTCAGCCTGTGGCTCAATGCCAACCCGGAAACCGGTCTGGCGTTGGCCGAACTGGCGATCAACAACGCTGGTCGTCGTCTGAAGGCCAGCAAAAAGGTTGAGCGCAAGCGCATCACCCAAGGTCCGGCGCTGCCGGGCAAACTCGCCGATTGCGCCGGGCAGGACCCGATGCGCTCCGAGCTGTTCCTGGTGGAAGGTGATTCCGCCGGCGGTTCGGCCAAGCAGGCGCGGGACAAAGAGTTCCAGGCGATCCTGCCGTTGCGCGGCAAGATCCTCAACACCTGGGAAGTCGACGGCAGCGAAGTGCTGGCCAGCCAGGAAGTGCACAACATTGCCGTGGCCATCGGCGTCGATCCGGGCGCGGCGGACATGAGCCAGCTGCGCTACGGCAAAATCTGCATCCTTGCCGACGCCGACTCCGACGGTCTGCACATCGCGACATTGCTCTGTGCCCTGTTCGTCCAGCACTTCCGTGCGCTGGTCGATGCCGGCCACGTGTATGTCGCCATGCCGCCGCTGTACCGCATCGACCTGGGCAAAGAGATCTACTACGCCCTCGACGAAGCCGAGCGCGACGGCATTCTTGATCGCCTGGTGGCGGAGAAGAAGCGCGGCAAGCCTCAGGTCACCCGATTCAAGGGTCTGGGTGAAATGAACCCGCCGCAGTTGCGCGAAACCACCATGGATCCGAACACCCGGCGCCTGGTGCAACTGACGCTGGATGATTTCGAGGCGACCTCGGAAATCATGGACATGCTGCTGGCGAAAAAACGCGCTGGCGATCGCAAGACCTGGCTGGAATCCAAGGGCAACCTGGCGGAGGTGCTGGGCTGATGCGCCTGGGCTTTGCCCTGGCGTGTGCGTTGCTGCTGACCTCGATGACGGTGTCCGGCGAACCGGCACCGCAACTGCGTCTGTTGTCCGAGCATGCCATCGATGGCATGCGCGGCGGCAACCTGTCCGGGCTGGCTCAGTGCGGCAAGGAACTGTGGACGATCTCCGACCGCGACGACGATCAGATCTACCGCCTCGATACCCAGGCCAGCGTCTGGCGTGCAGAGGCCTTGGGCATCGGCGTGCCGGAAGTGCCTGACAGCGGCTTGCCCTGGGGCCTGCGTTCGCGGGCCTGGGCGGCGTCATTCGTGCGTGGCGGCGGTCTGGACTTCGAAGGCATTACTTGCGACAACGCCGGCAACCGCTATGTCGTCAGTGAAGCCCATGCAGCGGTGTTGCAAATTCCGCCGACCGGGCCGACTTCCTGGTTGAAGATTTCCCCGCTGATGGTGCGTGAAGCTCGGGCCAGAGGCATGTTGTTGCGTTTCAACGCGTTGTTCGAGGGCTTGGCGATCAATCCTGAGGGTGACCAGTTGTGGTTGGCCGCTGAACGCCAGAACCGTGGATTGCTGCTGGTCAAGCGCAAGCAAACCGTCTGGGATTGCGACGGCGGCTGCGTGCTGCTCAGCGAAGACGGAAAAGAAATGCAGCCTGCACAGTTCCCCCATGCCAGGGCAATGCCCCGGGACTTTGCCGATCTGTCACTGTTCAACGGCAAGCTGTTCACCCTGGAACGCAATGCGTTCGAGATCTGTCGCCGCGACGCATTGACTGCCAAGCTCGAGCGTTGCTGGTCGTTTGCCGACGAGGCATTGCAGGAAAATCGGCGTTATCCCCAGGATTTCGGCCTCACGGAGGCATTGGTAGTCGACGCTGACGGAGCCTGGATCGGTATCGACAACAACACCGGAGCCCGTGCCGATGGTGAATTTCGTCCGATCGTCTGGCGCTTTGCCGCGCCTGACGGTGGCTGGAACGCGCCGTGAGCCAGCAAACCCCAGGTAAACGCGCCGGTCGAGTGTTGATGGTGCTGGCCTGGTGTGCGGCGCTGTTTCTGGCCACACGGTTTTTCGGGCAGTGGGAAGAGCGTCAGCAAAACCCGAATGTGATGGTGAGCTCGGAACAGGGCAATGGTTACATCGAGGTGAAACTGGCCAGCAATGCCCAGGGACACTTCGTCGCCAGTGGCCATATCAACGGGCAGCCGGTGGACTTCATGCTCGACACCGGGGCCACTGATGTGGCGGTCCCGGCGGAACTGGCCAAGCGCTTGCAGCTGGCAGAAGGTTTCGGTGTGACCCTGAGCACGGCCAATGGCCTGAGCCAGGGCTATCGCACCCGTATAGAACGCCTGCAACTGGGCGACATCGTGCTGCGGGATGTCCGCGCACTGGTGGCGCCCGGCCTGCATGGCGACCAGGTGTTGCTCGGCATGAGCGCACTGAACAAACTTGAATTTACCCAGCGCGGTGGCACCATGCTGCTGCGCCAGACAACGAACCGATGAGGCCCGCATGAGCGACATCCTTGCAGACAGCTTAGATGGCGTAGAACGCCGATCGCTGGCTGACTTCACCGAAAATGCCTACCTCAACTACTCCATGTACGTGATCATGGACCGTGCCTTGCCGCATATCGGCGACGGCCTGAAGCCGGTACAGCGGCGCATCATCTACGCCATGAGCGAGCTGGGGCTGGACGCTGATTCCAAGCACAAGAAATCGGCGCGTACCGTCGGTGACGTGCTCGGCAAGTTCCATCCGCACGGCGATTCGGCCTGCTACGAAGCCATGGTCCTGATGGCCCAGCCGTTCAGCTACCGCTACACGCTGGTGGACGGCCAAGGCAACTGGGGTGCGCCGGATGATCCCAAGTCTTTTGCGGCCATGCGATACACCGAAGCGCGACTGTCGCGCTACTCCGAGGTGCTGCTCAGCGAACTGGGCCAGGGCACCGCGGACTGGGGGCCGAACTTTGACGGCACCCTCGACGAACCGCTGGTGTTGCCGGCACGTTTGCCGAACATCCTCCTCAATGGCACCACCGGTATCGCGGTGGGCATGGCCACTGACGTGCCGCCGCATAACCTGCGCGAAGTCGCCAGTGCCTGCGTGCGTTTGCTGGATGAGCCCAAAGCCACGGTCGAACAGCTCTGCGAGCATATCCAGGGCCCGGATTACCCGACCGAAGCGGAAATCATCACGCCCCGTGCCGATCTGCTGAAAATGTATGAAACCGGCAAAGGCTCGGTTCGCATGCGCGCCGTTTATCACATCGAAGACGGCGACATCATCGTCACCGCGCTGCCGCATCAGGTTTCGGGTGCCAAGGTGCTGGAACAGATCGCGGCCATGATGCAGGCCAAACCGTCCAAGGCCCCGCAGATCGCTGACTTGCGCGACGAATCCGACCACGAGAACCCGTGCCGGATCGTGATCATTCCGGGAGCGCGGAAAAACTTCGACCACGATGCGCTGATGCAGCATCTGTTCGCCAGCACCGAGCTGGAGTCGAGTTACCGGGTCAACGTCAACATCATCGGCCTGGATGGCAAGCCGCAGCTGAAAAACCTGCGCGCCTTGCTGGTCGAGTGGCTGGAGTTCC
>NZ_RCNW01000225.1:0-4869 GCF_004307605.1 Pseudomonas sp. Sample_24 | reverse complement strand
GGCGCTGTCGTCCAATTCCTAGAAAGTCTGGAGTCCTTATGTCGCTTACCCCTGAGTTGGTTGCCGAACTGGAAGTCCTCGCACTCTTCAACCTGGACAGTTCCCAGGAAGGTTTGAAAATTCATCAGACCGCTGCCCCGAAACACATTGCCGCTGCCAAACGCCTGCATGAAAAAGAACTGATCGACCAGCCCGATGGCGGTTATCTGACCAGCCTGGGCCGTGATGCCGCTCAAAGCGTACAAACAGTCCTGACCATTCTGAGCGTCCAGGAAACAGCCTGAATCGCCCCTTCGCCCACGGAAACCCCTGCCATGGGATTTCCGCGGGCCAGCCGGGTTGCCCGTTTCTGCCGAGCGCTGTCGCCAGGCGATAGAAATCTGACGTCAAAAAACAAATTCAGCTTAAAAATCCCGTGGCCGAGGCGCTAAACTGCCCCTCACCCGAGAGCCCCACACCCGAGCCCCGCGAGCCGGTTTGAGCTGACATGACCCGCACCCATGAAATCCGCCCCGATCTGGAAGAGGGAATCGACCGAAAGGTTCTCAGCCAGCTGCGCGCACGTTTTCTGAAGCTCAATGACGGCCGCCTGGCCCGTGCCATAGAAGGCTTGTCCACTCGCCAGCAATTGGTATTGAGCCTCTTGCCGTTGTTCTTCCACGTCAATCATCCACTGTTGCCAGGCTACGTTTCCGGCAACACGCCGGCCGGCGTGTCGAATTACGAGCCGGACACCCACGTCCTGGCCGAAGCCCAGCGCCTGACCCGATCGTTTTCCTACAAGCCGCGCCACGGCAGCAATCCGCCCAGGCCGATTCACGGATTGTTTCTGATGGGCAGCCTCGGCACGCTGGCCCAGGCGGATCAGAGTGATATGGACGTGTGGGTGTGTCACAGCCCGGACTTGACCGAAAACGAACTCATTGAGCTGCGCAAGAAGTGCCAGCTGCTTGAAGCCTGGGCGGCGAGCCAGGGTGCGGAGGCGCATTTTTTTCTGATTGATCCGGTTCGTTTCGTTCGCGGCGAGCGCGATACACAGCTGAGTTCGGAAGACTGCGGCACCACCCAGCACTATCTGCTGCTCGACGAGTTCTATCGCACTGCCATCTGGTTGGCAGGGCGCACACCGATCTGGTGGCTGGTGCCGGTCTACGAAGAGGCGAGTTACGACCGCTACACTCACACGCTGCTCTCCAAGCGCTTCATCCGCGCCGACGAAAGCCTGGACTTGGGGCATCTGGCCTTTATTCCACCCGGCGAGTTTGTTGGCGCCGGCCTGTGGCAGCTGTTCAAGGGCATCGAGTCGCCGTACAAATCGGTGCTCAAGCTGCTGCTGACCGAGGTTTACGCCAGCGAACACCCCAGGGTCCAGTGCCTGAGCCTGCGCTTCAAGCAAGCGGTGTTCGCCAATCAGCTCGATCTCGATGAGCTGGATCCATATGTCGTGGTTTACCGGCGCATCGAAGAATATCTCGTCGCCCGAAATGAACCGGAACGCCTGGAACTGGTGCGTCGCGCGCTGTACCTGAAGGTCAACCGCAAACTGACCGGCAGCGGCGGCCGCACCCAGGGCTGGCAACGCTCGCTGCTTGAACGCCTGGCCCATGAATGGAAGTGGGACCAGCGACAACTGGCGCTGCTCGACAGCCGCAGCCAGTGGAAAGTCAGGCAAGTTGGATCGGAGCGCCGCGCCCTGGTCAACGAACTGAACTACAGCTACCGCTTCCTGACCCAGTTCGCCCGCAACGAACAAACCGTCAGCCTGATCAACAAACGCGACTTGAGCGTGCTCGGCCGTCGTCTCTACGCGGCGTTCGAGCGCAAGGCCGACAAGGTCGAGTTCATCAATCCGGGCATTGCCCCCGACCTGGCCGAAGACACCCTGACGCTGGTGCACTCGCCCGACAAGAAAGAATCCGGACAAAGCCAATGGGGCTTGTACAACGGCAGCCTCAATGCCCTCGAATGGGAGCATTTCGCGCCGATCAAGCGCAGCCGCCATCTGCTTGAATTGCTCACTTGGTGCCACCGCAACGGCGTGATCGACAGCAGTACGCGCCTCGCCTTGCACCCCGGCAGCAGCGATATGAGCGAATTCGAACTGTTCAATCTGCTTGGCAGCCTGCAACAAAGCATTCCCTTGCCGCTGCCAACCGTTGCCGAAGAGCCTTTGCTGCGCGCCAGCGTGCCCAGCGAAGTGCTGATTCTGGTGAACGTCGGGGTCGATCCGCTCAAGCATCACCGCGACTTGAACATCCTGATGACTACCGAGCGCACCGACTCACTGAGCTATGCAGGGGTCCGCGAAAATCTGGTGTTGACCCTTGACCAAGTCACGCTCAATAGCTGGAACGAAGTACTGGTCAATCGTTACGACGGCCCGCACGCCCTGCTCGATTGCCTGCGCGATTACCTCAACAACCTGCCGCATGGTCCGTTGCAGCCAACGTTGCGCGTACGTTGTTTTTGCCATAACCGCGCGCAATTCATTGCCCAGCGCGTCGAGGACATTCTCGACACCGCGCAGAACTTGCTGCTCAGCCAACTCAATTTGCGCTACCTGATCCAGGTCCAGCAGCATTACCACGTTCTGGAGCTGGTGCCTGGCAAGGTTAAACATGCCGCCCTCACATCGATGCCGGCCCTGTTCGAATACCTGGCACAGGAGCAATCCGGTTACAGCCCGCTGCAGCTGGACCCGATGGCGCTGCAAGACCATGATCTGTCACTGCTGCTGCCCATGGGCCAGCCTGACAGCATTCAGGTGTTCTACCGGGTGAATGAAGGCTTGGCTGATCTGTACGTCCTCGATGAATTCAATGCCATGTGGCATCAGCGGTTGCCCTGGCATGACGAGCAGAGCCTGCTGGTGCCCTTGCAACGGTTTTTGCTGTCGATCCAGTACCGGCGCGACGCTGCACTGCCGATGGATTCGGCGCAACCGAAGAACCCGGACATCCTTTACTTCCAACTCTTGCCCCACGGCCAGGGTCGGGCGCGCCGGGTCGAAGCCCGGCCAGCACCGCAAACCCCGGCCAACAAACCGTTCTATGACGTACAGGCGATCGTCGGCAAAGCCGCACCGGGCGAGGTGCAGGTCACGCTGTATTGCAATCAACGGGAGTTTTCAGAGCTGGAATACGGCGACCAACTGTTCAGCGTGGTCGCCCGGGAAATCGTCGAGCAGCGCCGCGAGAGCGAACGGTACCGTTGCTACATCACCGACCTGGATCTGTCGGGCCTGCTCGGTGATGGTCACGGCTCAAGCAATCTTTATTTGCGCTACAAGGCCGACCTGGAGCGTGCATTGAACGCCGCGCTCGAGCAGGTCTGAGACGCGATCAGATGTTGTAATCGCCACCGTTGGCCGGTTGCGATTCGACTTCCAGCAAGGTCAGCTTCAATGTCTTGCCGCCCGGTGCCGGCCAGTCGATATGTTGACCGACCTTCAACCCCAGCAGCGCACTGCCGACCGGCGCCAGGATAGAGATTTTGCCTTCGTCGGCATTGGCATCCTTCGGGTACACCAAGGTGAGGTGGTAATCCTTGCCACTGCTTTCTTCGCGGCAGTGCACACGGGAGTTCATGGTCACGACATCGGCGGGCACTTCATCGTGGCCGACCACGGTATCGGCGCGATCCAGTTCGGTTTGCAACGCGATAACGCCCGGCAGCGTGTCATCCAGGCTGTCGATCAGACGCTCCAGACGCTGAACGTCCAGACGGGTAAGGGTGATGGAAGGTGCGGTCATGATCAGGGCAGACTCCTTTCTTCTGCACGAAAAAAGCAAAACCCCGCCAGAAGAAGGCGGGGTTTTCACGAGCCTCGATGGGTTGAGGCGTACCCGGACACTATCACAGCTCAAAAAATATACAAGCTGGGCGATCCGGCTTCCGTGCGGTCCATTGTGGCGAGGGAGCTTGCTCCCGCTGGGCGCAAAGCGCCCCCAAAAGCGTGCGGCTGCTTCGCAACCGAGCGGGAGCAAGCTCCCTCGCCACAACAGCCTTTATCCCGAGGATTTGCGGTGAGCAGCCTCGGCGCAAATCACCCGCCGGCGCTGATCATCCGCCGAGCGCCATTCACGGATGTCTTCGACATGGCGAAAGCAGCCCAGGCAGACTTTTTGCTCATCCAGACGGCACACACCGCTGCACGGCGACGGCACCGCTGGGCTGACATTGCTGTAGAGCGGCTTTGGCGGACGGACGGGCGCTGGCTGTGTCACGCGTTTACAGACCTTCGAAATCGAGTTCGACGTCTGCCTGCGCCTTGACGATGCGCTCAAGCATTTCACCCAGTTGCTCCTCGCTCTTGTCGCACATCCAGCGCTCGCTCTCTTCGTCGTAGTCGAAGTGGAAACCACCGGAAACAGCCGCCAGCCACAACTGACGCAGCGGCTCCTGGCGGCTGAAGATCAGCTGAGTGCCATTCTCGAACTTGACGGTCAGCACACCGGCCGAGCTCTCCAGATCGATATCCAGATCGCTTTCGTCAAAGATGTCTTCCAGCTTTTCCTGGGTTTCATCGACCAGATCGTGAAAACGGGCTTCGGACAAACTCATTGCGGCAACCTCAAAAATTGTCTGATCAAGCTCAAGCGCCGCAAGATACGGGCGAGCCCTGTCGATTGCAAAGGATAACGACCAAGCGATGCCATAGGTCCATCAAACACTGTTCCTGTGGGAGCAAGCTCCCTCGCCACACAAGCCCTCTCCCACAATGCATTCACACGACTTGCCTGCATCAAGCCAAGCCCCGCCGGACGGGAGCCCCCTCGCATAGGCAAGCTGCCGGGTGGCCGGTATACTCCGGCGCAATTAATGCATTTTCAAGGATTTCGCCATGAAGCGCCTGATCTCTTCCCTTGC
>NZ_RCNW01000515.1:0-4921 GCF_004307605.1 Pseudomonas sp. Sample_24 | reverse complement strand
CTACAGATTCTGCGGTGACACCTGCCCGTCCCAGCCGCCGCCCAGTGCAGCAATCAACTGCACGCTGGCGATCAAGCGGCTCTGCAACAAATCCAGGTTACTGCGCTCATTATTCAAGGCCGCCGCTTGCACCACGACCACATCGAGATAAGCGATCACACCGGCCTTGTACTGATTCTGGGTCAAGCGCAACGACTCGCGCGCGGCATCCAGCGCCTGTTGCCGCACGACGGCCTCATCCTGCAATACCTTGAGCTGGACCAGATAGTTTTCCACTTCACGAAAGCCATCGAGCACGGTCTGGCGGTACTTGGCCACGGTTTCGTCGTAGGCGGCTTCACTGCGGTCCACTTCAGCAGAGCGTTGCCCGCCATCGAACAACGTCATGGCCAGTTGCGGCCCCACCGACCAGAAGCGGTTCGGTACGCTGAACAGATCTTTGGAAGTACTACTGCTGTAGCCGCCGTTCAGACTCAGGGTCAGGTCCGGGTAGTACGCCGCCTTCGCCACGCCGATGTTGGCGTTGGCGGCGATCACCGAGCGCTCGGCCGAAGCAATGTCGGGGCGCCGCTCCAGCAGTTGCGAAGGCAGGCTCAGTGGCACCTCGGGCAGCGCCGGGATGTTGGGGGTTTCTGCCAGGCTGAACTCTGCTGGCGGCAAGCCGACCAGCACGGCAATGGCGTTTTCGAACTGGGCACGCTGCCAGATCAGATCGACCATGTCCGCTTCGGTGCCCTTGAGCTGGGTCTGCGCCTGCGCCACCGCATCCTTGCCGGAAACACCGGCACGGTATTGGTTTTCGGTCATTTTAAGAGAGCGTCGATAGGCCTCGACCGTGGCTTCCAGCAGACGCTTTTGCTCGTCGATCACCCGCAATTGCAAATAGTTCTGCACCAGCTCCGATTGCTGGCTCAAGCGCATCGCCGCCAGGTCGGCAAAGCTCGCCTGGGCATTGGCCGTGTCGGCTTCGAGACCACGGCGCAGTTTGCCCCAGACGTCCGCTTCCCAACTCACCCCGGCCTGAGCGGTGTAGGTGTCACGAATACCGCTGGAAGAACTGGTCAGGCTGGAACTGCTGCTGCCGGTGCCCTGGCTGGAGCGGTTTTTGCCCAGCGACAGGTCAACCGTTGGAAAAAACGCGCCCCGGGCGCTGCGCACCAATGCCTGGGCCTGGCGATACTGGGCTTCGGATTGCGCGACAGTCTGGTTGGAGCTGTTGAGTTTCTCGATCAGGCCATTGAGCTGCTGATCGCCATACAACTCCCACCACGCACCGCGAGCCAGGGAATCGCTCGGACTGGCCTGACGCCAGCCTGCCGCTTCCTTGTACTGCGCAGGTTCGGCGGTTTGCGGGCGCTGGTAATCCGGACCGATGGCGCAGGCGCTGAGCAGGGCCGCGCACAGCGACAGGCCCAACAATCGCGAGCCTCGGGCGGTGATCAGCGGTGTAGCCAGGTTGAACAGCGAACGGTCAGTCATAGCGGAGTTTCCAGAGCAGCATCGGTACGCACCCCACGCCAGTGGTTGAAGCGATGGCGCAGTTTGTCGAGATAGAGGTAAACCACCGGGGTGGTGTAAAGGGTCAGCACCTGGCTGAAGATCAGCCCGCCGATAATGGTCAGACCCAGCGGCTGACGCATTTCCGCGCCTTCGGCACGCCCCAGCAGCAACGGCAATGCACCGAGGATCGCGGCCAGCGTCGTCATCAGAATCGGCCGCAAACGTTGCAGGCAGGCGTTGCGAATCGACTCCAGCGGCGCCATGCCCTGATGCCGTTCCAGTTGCAGCGCCAGGTCGATCATCAGAATCGCGTTCTTTTTCACCACGCCGATCAGCAGGAACAGGCCCAGCAAGGAAATCAGGCTGAACTCGCCACCCAGCGCGTAGATCGACAGCAATGCGCCGACACCCGCCGACGGCAACGTAGAGAGAATCGTCAACGGGTGGATATAGCTTTCATACAGCACGCCAAGGACCAGATACACCGCCACCAGCGCGCCGAGGATCATCCACGGTTGGCTTTTCTGGGTGGCGGCAAAGGCATCGGCGGTACCGGCCATTTTCGCGATCACATCTTCAGGCAAACCCACCGAGGCAATCGCCCGCTCGATGGCGGCGCTGCCCTGCTCCACGGTTACGCCTTCGGCCATGTCGAAGGCGATGCTTTCCGAAGCGAACTGGCCTTCATGGCTGACCCGATCGTCTTCCAGGCTGTTTTCATAGCGAGCGATGGTCGACAGCGGGATCCGTGCGCCATCGGCGGTAATCACCTGCACCTGATTGAGGGTTATAGGATCCTGGGCGTATTTCGGGTTGACCTCCATCACGACCCGATATTGGTTCAGGCTGTCGTAGATGGTGGAAATCTGCCGCTGGCTGTAGGCGTTATTGAGCACCGCCGTGACCATGTCCATGTCCACACCCAGGCGCTTGGCCTGGTCACGATCGACAATCAACGTCACTTGCTGCGCACCCCGGCCTTCGCGGGCGTCAATCGCGGTCAGCTGCGGCAGCGCTTTAAGCGCGGTGACGACTTTCGGATACCACTCGCGCAGCGAGCCCAGATCGCCACTTTGCAGGATGTAGGAATATTGCGACGAGGATTGCTCGCGGCCGCCACCGAATTGCAGGTCCTGGTCGGCCATCAGCATCAATTGCGCGCCGGGCACCTTGGGCATTTCCTTGCGCAGGCGTTCGATGACCTTTTGTGCGGAAATCCCGCGTTCCTTGATGGGCTTGAGGCGCACCAGCATGAAGGCGTTGTTGGTACCGTTCGAGCCCCCGATGAAGCCCGCCACGCTTTCGACCGCCTCGTCCTTCAACACCTCGCGGCGGAAAGTTTCCATTTTCGGCTGCATCACCGAGAACGAAAGGCCATCGTCGCCGCGCACGAAACCGATCAGCTGGCCGGTATCCTGCTGCGGCATAAATGTTTTTGGAACAACCACATACAACGCGATGTTCACGCCAATTGTCACAAACAGGCTAAGCAACGTCAGGCGCCGATGACGCAGCACCCAGTCCAGGCTGGTCGCGTATTTGCCGACCATCCACTCGTTCGCCCGCTGGCTCCAGCGTTGCAGACGGTTTTCCTGGCCCGGCGTGTGCGGCTTCAACCAACGCGCGCAGAGCATGGGCGTCAAGGTCAGGGAAACGATCAGCGACACCACAATCGACGCGGCCAACGTAATGGAAAACTCGCGGAACAGGCTTTCGACAATCCCGCCCATGAACAGGATCGACAGGAACACCGCCACCAGCGATACGTTCATCGACAGCAAGGTGAAGCCGACTTCCTGCGCGCCCAGGTACGCCGCTTTCATGGGGCGAATGCCAGCGTCGATGTGCCGGGAAATGTTCTCCAGCACTACGATGGCATCGTCCACCACCAGGCCGGTGGCCAGAATCAGTGCCATCAACGACAGGTTGTTCAGGGAAAACCCGTACAGATACATCACGGCAAAGGTACCAACCAGCGACACCGGCACCGCCAGCGTCGGAATCAGCGAAGCGCGGAAATTGCCGAGAAACAGGAACACCACCAGAATCACCAGGGCCACGGCGATCAGCAGGGTCATTTCCGCTTCGTGCAGGGTGGCCTTGATCACCGGCGAACGGTCCATGGCCAGGTTCAGTTTGACACTGGCCGGCAGCACCGCTTGCAACGCCGGCAACTGGGCCTTGATCTCGTTGACCGTCTCGATGATGTTGGCGCCAGCCTGGCGGTTGATCACCAGCAGCACCGCCGCGTCATTATTGAAGAAACCGCTGTTGTAGCGGTCCTCGACGCCGTCGCTGACCTTGGCCACATCCTTCAGGCGCAAGGCTGCACCGTCCGCGTAGTGGATGATCAGCGATTCGTAATCCTTGGCCTTCTCCAATTGGTCGTTGGCCTGCACCTGCCACAGGCGCTGGGCATCTTCCACCGAGCCCTTGGGCCGGCGTACGTTGGCATCGGCGATGGTTTTACGTACATCGTCCAGCGCGACGCCGTACTGGTTGAGCGCCTGGGGTTCGAGTTCGATACGCACGGCCGGCAGGGAACTGCCGCCGATCTGCACTTCACCCACGCCCTGTACCTGGGACAGGCTCTGGGACAGGATGGTGGAAGCCAGGTCGTACAACTGGCCCTTTTCCAGTACATCAGAGGTCAGCGACAGCACCATGATCGGCGCCTGGGACGGGTTGACCTTCTTGTACGTCGGCATACTGCGCATGCCGCTGGGCAACAGGTTGCGCGAAGCATTGATCGCCGCTTGCACTTCCCGCGCCGCGCCATTGATGTCGCGATCGAGATCGAATTGCAGGATCACCCGGGTCGAGCCCTGACTGGAGCGACTGCTCATGGTGTTGACCCCGGCGATGGCGCCGAAGGAACGCTCCAGCGGCGTGGCCACGGTCGACGCCATGACCTCCGGGCTCGCGCCAGGCAAACTGGCCTGAACCACGATCACCGGAAAGTCCATTTGCGGCAACGGCGACACTGGCAGAAGGCCGAAACTCACACCGCCCAGCAGCATGATCGCCAGGCTCAGCAACATGGTCGCCACCGGGCGCTTGATGAAAGGACCGGAGAGGTTCATGGCTGCTCTACCGCGTCCGCAGGCTCAGGCTTGCGCCCCCAGCGCCGGCCAAGACGGTCGAAATACAGGTAGATCACCGGCGTGGTGAACAGCGTCAGAACCTGGCTCAGCAACAAACCACCCACCATCACCAGACCCAACGGCTGGCGCAGTTCTGCGCCGGAACCGGTGGCCAGCATCAACGGCACGGCACCAAACAACGCCGCCAACGTGGTCATCAGGATCGGCCGAAACCGCAACAGCGCCGCCTGATAAATCGCTGTCTGCGGGTCCATGCCCTGATTGCGTTCGGCGTCGAGGGCGAAGTCGATCATCATGATCGCGTTCTTCTTGACGAT
>NZ_RCNW01000206.1:0-805 GCF_004307605.1 Pseudomonas sp. Sample_24 | reverse complement strand
TCTTCAACCGGTACGCCGTAGGTTTCTTTGATGTCGCCGCCGTACTGGTTGATGATCGCCAGCCACTCTTGCGGAACCGAAGACGAACCGTGCATCACCAGGTGGGTGTTCGGAATGCGCTTGTGGATTTCCTTGATGCGGTCGATGGCCAGCACGTCGCCGGTAGGCGGCTTGGTGAACTTGTAGGCGCCGTGGCTGGTGCCGATGGCGATGGCCAGGGCATCGACCTGGGTACGCTTGACGAAATCAGCGGCTTCTTCCGGGTCGGTCAGCATCTGGCTGTGGTCCAGAACGCCTTCGGCACCGATACCGTCTTCTTCACCCGCCATGCCGGTTTCCAGCGAGCCCAGGCAGCCCAGCTCGCCTTCTACCGATACGCCGCAGGCGTGAGCCATGGCTACGGTTTGCTGGGTAACGCGGACGTTGTAGTCGTAGTCGGTCGGGGTCTTGCCGTCTTCGCCCAGGGAACCGTCCATCATGACCGAGCTGAAGCCCAGCTGAATGGAACGCTGGCAGACGTCAGGGCTGGTGCCGTGGTCCTGGTGCATGCACACCGGGATGTGCGGGAATTCTTCGATGGCCGCCAGGATCAGGTGACGCAGGAACGGCGCGCCGGCGTATTTGCGAGCACCGGCCGAGGCCTGGACGATCACCGGGGAGTCAGTCTTGTCAGCGGCTTCCATGATGGCGCGCATCTGCTCAAGGTTGTTGACGTTGAAGGCTGGAACGCCGTAGCCGAACTCGGCTGCGTGGTCCAGCATCTGGCGCATGCTGATAAGTGCCATTGTGTGTGTCTCTCCCGGTT
>NZ_RCNW01000131.1:0-807 GCF_004307605.1 Pseudomonas sp. Sample_24 | reverse complement strand
GAATACGGATTGGGTGCCGAGATCGGCATTTCTACTGATAAGCTGCACGCCCGCGGCCCGGTCGGCCTCGAAGGGCTGACCTGCGAGAAGTACGTCGTGGTCGGTGATGGCCAGTTGCGCGGACAGGAGCCGGTCTGACTTGGGCGACTTCGACCCGTCAGCCCCGTCGACCATCAGCGAGCCAGTGCCTCGCCGTATTGGCGTGCTGGGTGGAACGTTCGACCCGGTGCACATCGGTCATTTGCGCGGTGCGCTGGAAGTTGCCGAGACCCTGGGCCTCGATGAGCTGCGCCTGACACCGAGTGCCAGGCCGCCCCATCGGAATACGCCGCAGGTGTCGGCGAAGGACCGTCTGGCGATGGTCGAGTGCGCGGTGGCCGGTGTGGCACCGTTGGTGGTGGACGCCCGCGAATTGCAGCGGGACAAACCGTCCTACACCATTGATACCCTGGAGTTGATGCGTGCCGAAATGGCCGCCGAGACCCAGGTTTTTCTGCTTTTGGGCTGGGACGCATTTTGCGGCCTGCCCACTTGGCACCGCTGGGAAGAGTTGCTCCAGCATTGCCATATCCTGGTGTTGCAACGCCCGGATGCCGACAGCGAACCGCCGGATGCCTTGCGCAACCTGCTGGCAGCGCGCTCGGTGAGCGACCCGCTGGCCCTCAAAGGGCCGAGCGGACAGATTGCATTCGTCTGGCAGACACCGCTCGCGGTATCCGCCACCCAGATCCGTCAACTGCTGGCCAGCGGTAAGTCGGTACGTTTCCTGGTGCCCGACGCGGTCCTGGCCTACATCGATGCGCACGG
>NZ_RCNW01000410.1:0-4972 GCF_004307605.1 Pseudomonas sp. Sample_24 | reverse complement strand
TGTGGGACGGTGGCAGGTAGCTGTCGCTGGACACGTCGAGCACCGCGATGATCTTGCGCTCGGCATCGAAAATCGGCGCGGCGGAACCGGTCATGAAGCGGTTGGCCTTGAGAAAGTGTTCGTCGTGTTCGATGTGTACCGCCTGCTCGCAGACCAGCGCCGTGCCGATAGCGTTGGTGCCGCTGCAGCGCTCCATCCAGCTGGCGCCAGCGCTGAAGCCGCGGGTCAGGCCAGGTTCGATAAAACGCTGGGTGCCCCAGGTCGTCAGCACTTGGCCCTGATTGTCGGCGAGCATGATCAGGCAGTTGGAGTTGCTGAGAATGTTTTCGTAGTACGGCAGCACTTCCTGGTGGGTGGTTTGCACCAATGAATGCTGGCTCTCGAGCAATTGCTTGATGCTCTGCGCCGGAAGTTGATCGAAGGCCGGAGCGCTCTGGTGATCAAGGCCAAACGCACGGCACCGGGACCAGGAATCCTGGATGATGGCGTCGTGGGACAGCGGCGAGGCAGGTGCGGCCATGGCAGTTGATCTCTGAACAGGCTTTTATTGTTTTTATGGGTGTTGCATTGACATTCAAACACTACAAACCTGTAGGAGCACGGCTTGCCGGCGATGGCGATTTCGAGGGCGCCATCGCCGGCAAGCCGTGCTCCTACAGAGGGAAAAAGCATCCATAGAGTGTTGTTCACTATTGTTCACTGTCAATGGGTGAACTGTTCAATTGTTCATTTGTGATTGTTCATTTGTGTTCAGCAACGAACTTTGGGTTAACGCTTTTTCCATGGTTTTTCAGGTAAATCAACAGCTTGAAATTTCTGGCACGAAAGTCGCTCTAGTGCTCCGGTCGCTTGACTCCAAAAAATAAAAAAGGCCGAGCCATGTCATTAACCCTGGAGCATGTCAGCCGCACCGTCGAGGGCCAGACCTGGATTGACGATGCGTGTCTGCGTTTCGAACCTGGATCCTTCAACGTTTTGCTTGGGCGCACGCTGTCCGGCAAAACCAGTCTCATGCGTCTGATGGCCGGGCTGGACAAGCCGGACACCGGCCGTATCCTGATGAATGGCGTCGATGTCACGCAACGGCCCGTGCGACTGCGCAATGTGTCGATGGTGTATCAGCAGTTCATCAATTACCCGACCATGACCGTCTTTGAGAACATCGCCTCGCCACTGCGTCAGGCCGGTGTATCCAACGAGCTGATCCAGAGCAAAGTGCTCGAAACCGCGAAGATGCTGCGCATCGAGAAGTTTCTGCAGCGCTATCCGCTCGAACTCTCCGGCGGTCAGCAACAACGCACAGCCATGGCTCGGGCGCTGGTCAAGGACGCCGAGCTGATCCTGTTCGATGAGCCGCTGGTCAACCTCGACTACAAACTGCGCGAAGAGCTACGCCAGGAAATGCGCGAGCTGTTCAAGGCGCGCCATACCATTGCGATTTACGCCACCACCGAACCCAACGAAGCCCTGGCATTGGGCGGCACCACGACCATTCTTCATGAAGGCCGGGTGATCCAGAGCGGCAAGTCCTCCGAGGTCTATCACCAGCCGCAGACGGTGCTGGCGGCGGAATTGTTTTCCGAACCGCCGATCAACCTGATGCCGGGCCGCATCGCTGGCAACGAAGTGAGTTTCGCCAATTTCGTGCACTTTCCGTTGAACGTTGACCTGCGCCCGGTGGGCGAGGGCGAGTTTCGCTTCGGCGTTCGTCCCAGCCACATCTCGCTGGTGCCGAGCAACGACGATGACCTCGAACTGGCAGTGACCGTCGAAGTCGCCGAGATCAGCGGCTCGGAAACCTTCCTGCATGTGCGCAACGAACACTTCCTGCTGGTGCTGCACTTGCCCGGTGTTCACGAATACGACGTCGATGCGCCGATCCGCATCTACATTCCGACCCATAAACTGTTTGTGTTCGATGCGCAGGGGCGGCTGGTCCAGGCGCCGGGCCGGCGTGTCGCGAGGGTTGCCTGATGGCCGAAATCCGTTTGCAGAACCTCGCCCACAGCTACACCAAAACCCCGGCTGGGCCGGAAGACTATGCGATCCGGGAAATGGACCACATTTGGGAGCAGGGTGGTGCGTTCGCCTTGCTCGGCCCGTCGGGTTGCGGCAAATCGACGTTGCTCAACATCATTTCCGGGTTGCTCAGCCCGTCACAGGGGCATGTGCTGTTCGACGGCAAAGCGGTCAATGACCTCACCCCGGAAAAGCGCAACATCGCCCAGGTTTTCCAGTTCCCGGTGGTCTACGACACCATGACGGTATTCGACAACCTGGCGTTCCCGTTGCGCAACCAGGGCATGGCAGAGGCGAAAATTCACACCAAGGTGCAGGAAATTGCTGAAGTCCTCGACCTGCAGAACCTGCTGAGCAAAAAAGCCCGCAACCTCACCGCCGACGAGAAACAGAAAGTCTCCATGGGCCGTGGGTTGGTGCGCGACGACGTGTCGGCGATCCTCTTCGATGAACCGCTGACAGTGATCGACCCGCACCTGAAGTGGAAGCTGCGGCGCAAACTCAAGCAGATCCACGAGCAGTTCAACATCACCATGGTCTACGTCACCCACGATCAGCTGGAGGCATCGACCTTCGCCGACAAGATCGCGGTGATGTACGGCGGGCAGATCGTGCAGTTCGGCACACCCCGGGAGTTGTTCGAACGGCCGAGCCACACCTTTGTCGGCTATTTCATCGGCAGTCCAGGCATGAACCTGATCGATGTGCAGCCGCAACCGGGCGGCGTCGGTTTCGCTTCAACGCATTTGCCGCTGTCCGAGGCCATGCAGCAACGCATTGCCGAGTCCGAGTGGAAAACCATGAAAGTCGGCATTCGACCCGAATTCGTGCACGTCTGGGACGAGCCTTTTGATGAGGCGATGCGGGCACAGGTCGTACACGTCGAAGACCTCGGCACCTACAAGATCATGACCCTGAACCTCGACGGCGCACCGCTGAAAGTACGCCTGGCCGAAGATAAACCGGTGCCGGAAGGCATGGCCTACATCAGTTTTCCGGCGCAATGGTTGATGGTCTATGCCGACGAATTCCTGCTCGAAGCACAGGCCAACAATGAGGTGCAGCCATGAACAAGGTGCAGAACAACAAGGCCTGGTGGCTGGTGCTGCCGGTGTTCCTGCTGGTGGCGTTCAGTGCGGTGATCCCGATGATGACCGTGGTCAATTATTCGGTGCAGGATATCTTCGATCAATCCAGCCGCTACTTCGTCGGTGCCGACTGGTACAAGCAGGTGCTGCTCGATCCACGACTGCATGATTCGCTGTTGCGTCAGTTCATTTATTCGGCCTGCGTGCTGCTGATCGAAATCCCGCTGGGGATCGCGATTGCACTGACCATGCCGACCAAGGGCCGCTGGTCGTCGGTGGTGCTGATCATCCTGGCGATTCCGCTGCTGATCCCGTGGAACGTGGTCGGCACCATCTGGCAGATCTTTGGCCGGGCCGACATCGGCCTGCTGGGCTCCAGCCTCAACGCCATGGGCATCAGCTACAACTATGCAGCGAACACCATGGACGCCTGGGTCACGGTGCTGGTGATGGATGTCTGGCACTGGACTTCGTTGGTGGCGCTGTTGTGCTTTTCCGGTCTGCGGGCGATTCCGGATGTGTACTACCAGGCTGCGCGAATTGACCGGGCCTCTTCCTGGGCGGTGTTCCGGCACATCCAGTTGCCCAAGCTCAAAAGTGTGTTGCTGATCGCCGTGATGCTGCGCTTCATGGACAGTTTCATGATCTACACCGAGCCGTTCGTACTGACCGGCGGCGGGCCGGGCAATGCCACGACGTTTCTCAGCCAGACCCTGACGCAGATGGCGATCGGGCAGTTCGACCTGGGGCCGGCGGCGGCGTTTTCGTTGGTGTATTTCCTGATCATCCTGTTGGTGTCCTGGCTGTTTTACACCGCCATGACTCACTCTGACGCCAACCGCTGAGGCCATCATGAGCAAGAGAAAGCTGATCCCACTGCTGATCTACATCCTGTTCCTGCTGGTGCCGATCTACTGGCTGCTGAACATGTCGTTCAAGAGCAACACCGAAATCCTCGGCGGGCTGACCCTTTTCACACAGGACTTTACGCTGGCGAACTACAAGGTGATTTTCACTGACCCGAGTTGGTACACCGGCTACATCAACTCGCTGTATTACGTGAGCCTGAACACGATCATTTCCCTGACCGTGGCGTTGCCGGCGGCGTATGCGTTCTCGCGTTACCGCTTCCTCGGTGACAAGCACCTGTTCTTCTGGTTGCTGACCAACCGTATGGCGCCACCGGCGGTGTTCCTGTTGCCGTTCTTCCAGCTGTATTCGTCGATTGGCCTGTTCGACACGCACATCGCGGTGGCCCTGGCTCACTGTCTGTTCAACGTGCCGCTGGCGGTGTGGATTCTGGAAGGCTTCATGTCTGGCGTTCCGAAGGAAATCGACGAAACCGCCTACATTGACGGCTACAGTTTCCCCAAGTTCTTCGTGAAGATTTTCATCCCGTTGATCGGCTCCGGCATCGGCGTCACGGCGTTTTTCTGCTTCATGTTTTCCTGGGTCGAACTGCTGCTGGCGCGAACCCTCACCTCGGTGAACGCCAAGCCCATCGCGGCAGTCATGACGCGCACCGTTTCGGCGTCGGGTATCGACTGGGGGGTGCTGGCGGCGGCGGGGGTGCTGACTATCCTTCCGGGCATGCTGGTGATCTGGTTTGTTCGCAACCACGTGGCCAAGGGCTTTGCCTTGGGCCGGGTATGAGGAACTGATGATGGAATGGATGAGCTGGACCGTCCCGACGGCGGCGTTTTTCGGTGTTATCGGTTTGATCCTGGTGGGTATGACCACTTGGGAATTGCGTTCGCCAAGTGTCCTTCGGCGTGGTTTTTTACCGATTGCCACCACCCGTGGCGATCGTTTGTTTATCGGTCTTCTCGGCAGCGCCTACCTGCATTTGCTGGTAATCGGCGTCA
>NZ_RCNW01000422.1:19595-41475 GCF_004307605.1 Pseudomonas sp. Sample_24 | reverse complement strand
TGATCATCCCGGACAAGGCGATGGTCCCGAGCATCGCCACAAACCCGAACGGCTGGCGGAACACCATCAGGAACAGCGTCACCCCGATCAGCCCCAACGGTGCCGTGAGAAACACCATCACCGTACGGGAGAAGCTGCGCAACTGCAGCATCAGCAAGGTCAACACCACCACGATGAACAGCGGCACGCCCGCCTTCACCGAGTTCTGCCCACGGGCCGAATCCTCGACCGTGCCGCCCACATCCAGCAAATAGCCATCGGGCAACTCAGCGCGAATCGGATCGAGCGTTGGCATGATCTGCTGGACGAGTGTCGCCGGCTGCTCCTTGCCATAGATATCGGCACGAACGGTGACGTTCGGCAGACGATTGCGATGCCAGATCACACCCTCCTCGAAGCCGTATTCCAGCGTCGCAATCTGTGAAAGCGCCACGCTGCGACCGTTGTCGGTCGGCACCGCCAGGCTTGGCAGCAGCGACAACTCGGTGCGTTCATGCAGGGTGCCGCGCAACAGGATCTCGATCAATTCGTTGTCTTCGCGGTACTGGCTGACACTGGAACCGGTGAGCGAGCTCTGCAGGAACCTCGACAAGTTTGCCGTGCTCACGCCCAGCGCCCGAGCGCGGTCCTGATCGATGTTCAGATAGACGACTTTGCTCGGCTCTTCCCAATCCAGGTGCACATTGGCCACGTGCGGGTTCTCGCGAACCTTGGTCGCGACTTTGCGCGCCAGCGCCCGGACTTCCTCGATGTGCTCACCCGTGACCCGGAACTGCACCGGATAGCCGACCGGAGGGCCGTTTTCCAGACGGGTCACCCGCGAGCGCAGGGCCGGGAATTGTTCGTTGAGCGTTGCAATCAACCAGGTGCGCAGGCTTTCGCGCTCCTCGATGGTTTTCGCCAACACCACAAACTGGGCGAAGCTCGCCGCAGGCAGTTGCTGATCCAGCGGCAGGTAGAAGCGCGGTGAACCGGTGCCGACGTAGGCAACGTAATTGTCGATCCCGGCTTTGTCCTTGAGCAGTGCTTCGAGGCGTTTGACTTCATCGGCAGTGTTGCTCAGGGAAGCCCCTTCGGCCAGCTTCAGGTCGACCATCAATTCCAGACGCCCGGATGCCGGGAAGAACTGTTGCGGCACGAAGCGAAACAGCACGATGGAGGCAATGAACAACACCACGGTCGCGGTGATCACCGTTTTACGCCAGCGCACGCACCATTCCACCAGGCGCCGAACACGCTGATAAAACGGCGTAGCGTAAGGATCGGGTTGGCCGGAACCGTGTTTGGCTGCATGAATTTTCGCCAGGTCCGGCAGGAGTTTTTCCCCAAGAAAAGGCACAAACAATACCGCCGCCACCCACGATGCCAACAGGGCGATGGTCACCACCTCGAAGATCGAGCGGGTGTATTCGCCGGTGCCCGACTGCGCCGTGGCAATCGGCAGGAAACCGGCTGCGGTGATCAGCGTGCCCGTGAGCATCGGGAACGCGGTGCTGGTCCAGGCGTAGCTCGCGGCTTTGATCCGGTCGAAACCCTGTTCCATTTTGATCGCCATCATTTCCACGGCGATGATCGCGTCGTCGACCAACAATCCCAGGGCCAGCACCAATGCCCCGAGGGAAATCTTGTGCAGACCGATGCCCAGGTAATACATGCAGGCGAAGGTCATCGCCAACACCAGCGGAATCGCCAGCGCCACCACCATGCCGGTGCGCACGCCAAGGGAGAAAAAGCTCACCAGAAGCACAATGGCCAGCGCTTCCACCAGCACTTGAACGAACTCGCCGACACCGGTTTTTACGGCGGCGGGCTGATCGGAAACCTTGCGCAACTGCATCCCGGCAGGGAGGTTTTTCTGGATACGATCGAACTCGATTTCCAGCGCCTTGCCCAGCACCAGGATGTCGCCGCCGTCCTTCATCGCTACCGCAAGACCAATCGCGTTCTCGGCCATGAAGCGCATGCGTGGCGCCGGTGGATCGTTGAAACCACGGCGCACGTCGGCCACATCGGAGATACGGAAAGTGCGATCACCGACGCGAATTGGAAAGCTTTTTATCTCATCGACTGTCTGAAAATTGCCCGAGACCCGTAGTTGCAATCGCTCGCTAGTGGTTTCGAAGAAGCCGGCCGTGGACACCGCGTTCTGTTCTTCAAGGGCTTGCTGCACCGCTGCCAACGGCAAGCCGAGGGTGGCGAGTTTGACGTTGGAAAGTTCGATCCAGATCTTTTCGTCCTGCAACCCCAGCAGCTCGACTTTGCCCACGTCCTTGACCCGTTGCAGCTGGATCTGGATGCGGTCAGCGTAGTCCTTGAGCACGGCATAATCGAAACCATCGCCGGTCAATGCGTAGATATTGCCGAAGGTGGTGCCGAATTCATCGTTGAAAAACGGCCCTTGAATTCCCGGCGGCAAGGTATGGCGGATGTCGCTGACCTTCTTGCGCACCTGATACCAGAGTTCCGGGATGTCCACCGAATGCATGGAGTCGCGGGCAATGAACGTCACCTGGGATTCGCCCGGGCGGGAGAACGAGACGATGCGTTCGTATTCGCCGGTTTCCATCAGCTTCTTTTCAATGCGTTCGGTGACCTGGCGCGAGACTTCCTGCGCCGTTGCACCTGGCCAGTTGGTACGAATCACCATGGCCTTGAACGTGAACGGCGGGTCTTCGCTCTGGCCGAGTTTGGTGTAGGACAGTGCCCCGACGATCGCCAGCAACAGCATCAGAAACAGGACGATCTGGCGATTGCGCAGCGCCCAGGCGGAAAGATTGAAACCCATCGGGGATTACTCCTTGTGCGCCAGATTGACCACGCGGTTGGAGCGATCCACCGGGCGTACTTGTTGCCCGTCGAGCAGCACATGGACGCCCGCGGCCACCACCCAGTCGCTGGCGTTGAGTCCTTCGAGCACCGGGACGGTTTTCTCGCCGAAGGCACCCACCCGCACCGGGGTGCGCTTCAAAGTGTTGTTGGCGCTGACGACCCAGACGTAGGTCACGCCGCCTTCTGCGGTCAACGCCGACAGCGGCACAGACAACGGTGCGGCTTGGGCAGCCTGGACAAACACGCGGGCACTCTGGCCGAGTTCCACCGGCACCTTGCCGGTGTTGAACGCGATGCGCGCGGCGAAGGTGCGGGACTTGGGATCAGCGGCCGGCGACAATTCGCGGATATGCCCGGCGAAGCGCTGGTCCGGATGCGTCCACAGTTCCACAGCCACCGGCTGGCCGACCTTGAAGCGGCCGAAGCTTTGTTCCGGCAGGCTGATCAGGACTTCACGCTCGCCATCGGTCGCCAGGGTAAACACCGTTTGCCCAGCGGCCACCACTTGCCCCACTTCCACGGCGCGTTTGGCTACCACGCCATCCTGTGGCGCACGCAGCACCGCGTAACTGGCCTGATTGGTCGAAACGTTGAATTCGGCTTTGATTTGTTTGAGACGCGCTTCACCGGAACGGTAAAGGTTTTCGTGATTGTCGTATTGCGAACGGCTGACCAGCTGACGCTCCATCAGCGTTTTATAGCGATCACGTTCAGCGCGCACCATGCTCAGATTGGCTTCGGCGGCGGCTACCTGGGCGCGGGTGGCCTCCAATTGCAGGCGCACGTCCTGGGGATCGAGTTCGGCCAGCGGCTGATCGGCCTTGACGCGCTGCCCCTCATCGACCAGTCGTCGGCTGACTTTGCCGCCGATGCGGAATGCCAGATCCGGCTCATAGCGGGCACGCACTTCACCGGGATAGCTTTCCATCGACTGCGTCGAAGGCTCTGGCTGAACCACCATGGCCGGGCGAACGCTGACTTGCGGCGCCTCTTCGTGACCACACGCAGTCAATAAAAACGCCAGGGTAACTGGCAGTGCGAGGGGCAAGGCATAGCGGAACATGGTGAAGGACCTTTCGCTAATGGTGCTTGGAATAATTATACTGGTGAGTATGTTATTAATAGCAAACTCACCAGTCCAGTAATAAAAGCGCATATGCCGAACAATCTTTCAGCACCCAATGGCCCGGGCCGCCCCAAGGATTTGGCCAAGCGCCAGGCGATCCTCGATGCAGCGAAGACGCTGTTTCTGACCAAGGGTTATGCCAACACCAGCATGGATGCCGTCGCTGCCGAGGCCGGGGTGTCAAAGCTGACGGTCTACAGCCATTTCAACGACAAGGAGACGCTGTTCTCCGCTGCCGTGATGGCCAAGTGTGAGGAGCAACTGCCGACGCTGTTTTTCGAATTGCCCGAAGGCGTGGCAGTGGAAACCGTGCTGCTGAACATCGCGCGCGGTTTTCATCAATTGATCAACAGTGACGAGTCAGTGAACCTGCACCGCTTGATGATGACCCTGGGCAGTCAGGACCCGAAGCTCTCGCAGATCTTCTTCGAGGCCGGACCGCAGCGCATGCTGCACGGTATGGAGCGCCTGTTGAGCAAGATCAATGAAAGCGGCGTGCTGAGCATCGACAAACCGCACAATGCGGCTGAGCATTTCTTCTGCCTGCTCAAGGGCGCGGGGAATTTTCGTCTGCTTTATGGCTGCGGCGAGCCGCTGGTTGGCGACGAAGCCGAGAGCCATGTGCAGGAAGTGGTGGGGTTGTTTATGCGGGCTTATCGGCCCTAGCGGTGATCGTTTCCACGCTCTGCGTGGGAACGCCTCAAGGGACGCTCCGCGTTCCAGCTCTCGAATGGGACGCGGAGCGTCCCGGGCTGCATTCCCACGCAGAGCGTGGGAACGATCAGCTTCAACTTACGGCTTGAGCGCCTTCTTCGGATAAATGTCATACCGACTGGACTTGCCATCCAGCGCATGGCTCGGCTTCGGCCCTTCAATGCACGGGGCCTTGCGCGGGCGCTTGACCACCACCCGGTGGCTGGCCAACGCCAACGCGGCCTCGAGCAATGCCGGTGCATCCGGGTCATCCCCCACCAGTGGCCGGAACAGGCGCATTTCCTTCTTCACCAACGCGGTTTTCTCACGGTGAGGAAACATCGGGTCGAGGTAGATCACCTGCGGCGGCTCGCCCTGCCAATTGCGCATCACCTCGATCGAGTTGCCCTTGAGCAAGCGCATCCGCGCGACGATCGGCGCCACATCGAAATCTTCCGCGCCTCGGGCCAGACCATCCTCCAGCAAGGCGCCAATCAAAGGCTGGCGCTCGATCAGGCTCATCTCGCAACCGAGGCTGGCCAGCACGAACGCATCCTTGCCCAACCCCGCCGTCGCATCCAGCACCCGCGGGCGCACGCCCTGAGCCACGCCGACAGCCTTGGCGATCATCTGCCCGCTGCCACCGCCATACAACCGGCGATGCGCCGCGCCACCCTCGACGAAGTCCACCCGCACCGGGCCCGGCGCATCCGGCCCCAGCTGTTGCAGCTGCAAGCCCATGTCACCCACCTGCAATGCAAACTCGCCATCAGCCACTTGCAGCGGCAGGCCCAGGCGCTCGGCCCATTGCTCGGCTTGGGGTTCGAAGGCTGCGTCCAACGCCTCGACATGGATGCGGCACGCCGCGGGTTGATCAATCATCGGAAAACACGCTCAAAAAATTAATGATCGGCAAAAACGGCCGATAACAAAACTATCGAGCATTTTGCCAGAGCTGAGCGTCGACCGAGAGAAATGTCAGACATTCAACCGACAATCACAGGTTTTATCTCGCCCTACGGCGACTACAACCTGCGAAATACCCAGGCACTGAGCGGCGTCAGCCACATCTGGCAGGATTTCTTTGCCCGGGCGCTGGCCGAACAGTCGGGTGAAGTGCTGCCCAAATCGCTGAACTTTCCACCGGTCGATCTCGACAGCCCGGTTGAACCCACCGTTGGCAGCGATCTGCTGGCGCACATCGTTGCCCAGCGCGAATGCGATGTGCAGGACAACGAGATTCGCCCGCCCGAGCCACTCTTCCTGCCGATTGCCGAGTTCGAAATGGACCTGGCCGACAAGCCGTTCCCACCGTTCCCGGCGCAAGAAATCGTCGCCCAGCAGAAACAACAGGATTTCGAAAGCGGCTGGGTGCGCCCGCTTGTGCTGACCGCCGGCCAGCCATTGCCGGAAGCCGGCCCCGCGCCGCAACCGCGTCCACTGCACCTGCCGATTGCCGAGTTCGAACTGGACCTGCTGGACAAACCGTTCCCGCCGTTCTCCCCGGAAGAGTTGCTGGAGCAACAGAAACAACTCGATTTCGATAATGGTTGGGCGCGCCCGATCATCCTGCAGAACCTGCGCCTCGCCGCCTGAGCCTCAACGTCCGCTTCAGCGACAAACCCACCACGGCCCGACATCGACATGAAAGTGATTGCGATGCGCGGCGTTGTAATCCGGCCCCAACACCACACTGAACAAGCCGCAGGCGCCATCGCGGACTTGTCTTAGAAACTGCGCATCCTGATTGTCCTTGGGCCAATCCTTGAGCACGCTGATGGTTCGACCATCGGCCAGGCGAAAACCGGCGATGTCCAGCGCATTGGCCGACGCGTGTTGACTACGCCGGCCATTCTCGCGGCTGTAGACATTGCGACAGGCAAAGCTGCCGAGATGGTCGACCCGCGCCACCGCTTGCCCATAGACCGCCTGCGCCGCGGGTTGCAGGGCATGATATTCGAACAGCGCGAACGACACGGCCAGGCGGCAACTGGCGAGGAAACTGCTGCTCAGGGCAACATCACCGCCCTGTACGCGCAGGGCATTGCTGAGTGGGCATTGGGCGTCGGGGCTGTCGGCTTGCGGGGTCACGCGCAGACCGGAACTGCTCAGGGCTTGCGCGCAGAGTTGCGGATCATCGCGCAGGCGCATCAGTTTGTAGCGGGTCAGCAGGTTCGGCGCAGCCTTCACGTCCAGGGGTGCCCAGGGGTTCCATTGCGGCGGTATTTCCAGCCAACCGCGCCAGATGCTGAGCACTCCGCCGCCAATGATCAACAGCACCAGCAGCATCCAGCGCCCGCTGCCCATGTTCAGCCTTTGAACAACTGATTGGCCTGGGCGTACGGCATGGAGCGCGACGTGAACCCGAAGGTGCCGGACGTCTTGATCTCTTCGGCGGCGCGATAGAACTCTCCCAGCGCTGCCAATGCCAGCGCCGAGCCGACGCTGATGCGCTTGACGCCCATGTCGCTCAGTTGCTGCACCGTCAGCTGCAAACCTCCGGACATCAACACATTGACCGGTTTCGGCGCCACCGCGCGGACAACCGCCAGCACATCGTCAGCACTGCGCAAGCCCGGCGCATACAACACGTCGGCCCCGGCCTCCGCGAATGCCTGCAAGCGGCGAATCGTGTCGTCCAGATCCGGATTGCCGTGCAGGAAATTCTCGGCCCGGGCGGTCAGCATGAAAGGGAAAGGCAGACTGCGGGCGGCAGCGACGGCGGCCTCGATGCGCGCGACGGCATGCTCGAAGCAGTAGATCGGAGCGTCCTCGCGGCCAGTGAAGTCTTCAATCGAACCGCCCACTGCCCCGGCCTGCGCTGCGCGCAACAGACTTTTCGCGCATTCCGCCGGGTCATCGGCAAAACCATTTTCCAGATCGACCGCGACCGGCAAATCGCTGGCGCCGACAATCGCCCTGACGTTGGCGAGGGTATCGTCCAGGGTCAGGCCACCATCCGGGCGCGCGTTGGAAAAAGCGTAACCGGCGCTGGTGGTCGCCAGCGCCTCGAAGCCCAGGCTGGCGAGCATTTTTGCCGATCCGGCATCCCACGGGTTGGGAATAACGAAAGCGCTGCTGCGTTCGTGCAAGGCTTTGAACGCTTGGGCTCGAAGGGTTTGCGCATCCATTGGCAGGCTCCTGAAGAAGGCGAACGAATCCGCCTTCAGAGCAAGCCAAGTTGCTCGGCGGCGGGTTTCCTGTATAGCTCAGGCAGCGCCGGCAAGCCAGGTAATCGCAGCATCAGGCGACGGTGAAAACGCTGGGCCAGTTTAGCCGCCAGCAGATTGTCGGCGGTGTGCAGGAAAATATACGGCGTGCGCCCCTCTTCAATCCACAGGGCAATTTTTTCCACCCACGGCAATAGAAACGGGTCGTTGGCCTCAAGCTCTGGATGACCGATGAAACGCACCTGCGGAAATGGCGTGAACGCTGCCGGGCGAGGTGGAACACGCGGTTTTTTCGATTGCGCGTGAAGCACCGAAGGATCGATCGAGGTGCAGCTGAACAATGCGCGCGGGTCGAGGCAGATGCGTTCAACGCCGCGATCCAGCAACAGGCGGTTGAGCATCCGTTCGCTGTCACCCTTGGCGAAAAAATCGTCATGCCGCACTTCCACCGCCAACGGCCGCTCCAACGCGTCAATGAATGCAGCCAGCTCGGGCAAGCGTTGCGGGGTGAAGCTTTTCGACAATTGCAGCCACAGCGGCGACACCCGCTGCCCCAGCGGGCTGAGCAATCGGGTGAAGGTTTCGACAGCGGTCAGTTGGTCGCGCAGGTCACCGCCATGGCTGATGTCGCCGGGGAATTTGGCGGTGAAGCGAAAGTGCTCGGGCATGGCCTCGGCCCAGCGCTGCACGGTGCCGGCAGCGGGGCTCGCGTAGAACGTCGTATTACCTTCCACGGCGTTGAACACCTGGCAATACAGATCAAGAAAATCGGCGGGTTTGGCGTCAGGCGGATACAGGTATTCGCGCCAGGCGTTTTCACTCCAGGAGGGGCAGCCGAGGTAGTAAGGCAGCAACATCAGATGTACAGGTCGAGACCCAGCACTTCCGCATCCCAATCGACGAACCCGGCGGTGCTGAGGTAGCTGGCCAAAGCCATCGCCACACTTTTGCTCATCGCACGGTGGTAGAGCATGTCCTGCTGACGGGCGGGAAGATTGCTAAGGCGTTGCGCAGCGGACTTGGCGGCTCGCGCAGCCAGTTGCTCTTCAGACGCAAACTCCGGCTCGCCGTCGATTTCGACGGACTCGTCCTCCACCACATGGCCTTTGCGAGGCTTGCGCTTGATGGGGTAGGACTGAGAGGAAATGCCGTCTATACGCATAAGTGCATGCTCGGTATCAGTGATGGCAGTTTAGTGGCGCATAGCCCGCTTCGCAAACCGCCGAGTGATAACTAGAACACATAAAAAGCAAAAGGTTTAAAAGCTGCGGTTAGAAAACGACGATTGGCCAAGTTGGAACAAGATGTGGCAAGGGAGCAAGCTCCCGCTGGGCTGCGAAGCGGCCCCGATTGCGGTCGGTTGAATCGCGTTGGCTGGTTTTACGACTGCTGCGCAGCCGAGCGGGAGCAAGCTCCCTCGCCACAATAAAACCTGATTAACGCGCCTTGGGCGTCGCCACTTTGTCGCGCAGATAAACTGGCTGCGCCTTGTCGGCCACAATCGCTTCACCACGCTCCCAGGCAAATCGCGCCAGAGTCAGCAAATCTTCTGCATGAGGCAACATGCCCGCATCCTGACCGCTCAGGTTGACCGCAATCCGCTCGCCATAACCCCAACCGGTGCCGGCGCCGAACCATTCGCCACTGGCATCACCCGGCAATGCGGCCGACTCAGGCGGCAAAACCGCCTCTGCGCTAACCAGGCGCATCTCCCCCGCCGTTTCGCGATAGCAACCCCAATACACTTCATCCATGCGTGCATCGATGGCCGCCGCAACCTGGCTGGCGCCATGTTCGCGGTAAGCGCGCTGGGCCAGCACGGCGAGGTTCGATACCGGCAACACCGGGCGATCCAGCGCGAACGCCAGCCCCTGCACCACACCGATGGCAATGCGCACGCCAGTGAAAGCGCCCGGCCCGCGACCGAACGCAATGGCATCGACTGCTTGCAGGGTGGTGCCGGCGTCGGCCAGCAACTGCTGGATCATCGGCAGCAATTTCTGCGCGTGCAGACGCGGGATCACCTCGTAATGGCTCGTCACTTTGCCGTCATGCAGCAAGGCAACGGAGCAAGCTTCAGTCGCGGTGTCCAGGGCCAGCAAGGTGCTCATCGATGTTTCCGTAACAAGTGGTCAGAAAAAAGTGCGTCAGTATAAACAACTACGGCCCGCAAGCGGGCCGTGGATGATGCAACGGTTCAGAGTTTTCAGCTCAGGGCAGCAAGAACCTTGGCGGTGATTGCTTCTACCGAACCGACGCCTTCGATATGGCTGTACTTTGGCTTGCCATTGGCAGCAGACAGTTTCTGGTAGAAATCCACCAGCGGCTTGGTCTGCGAATGGTAGACGGACAGGCGATGACGCACGGTTTCTTCGGTGTCGTCCTTGCGCTGAACCAGCTCTTCGCCGGTGATGTCGTCTTTGCCGGCAATTTTCGGCGGGTTGTAGACGATGTGGTACACGCGGCCACTGGCTTCGTGGACACGACGACCGGCAATGCGCTGGACGATTTCTTCGTCTTCAACGGCGATCTCGACCACAGCGTCCAGCTCGACGCCGGCAGTCACCAAGGCTTCAGCCTGAGGAATGGTGCGCGGGAAACCGTCGAACAGGAAACCGTTGGCGCAATCAGCCTGGGAGATACGGTCCTTGACCAGCGCGATGATCAGGTCATCGGAAACCAGGCCGCCGGCATCCATGATGCTCTTGGCCTTGATGCCCAGTTCGGTGCCGGCCTTGACCGCAGCACGCAACATGTCGCCGGTGGAAATTTGCGGAATGCCGAATTTTTCGGTGATGAACTTAGCCTGAGTACCTTTACCGGCCCCGGGAGCTCCCAGCAGAATGACGCGCATCGATGTGCTCCTCAATTTTTTATATGGATAACGTCAGATTCGCCTCGTGGGGCCAATCTCAAAAATAGGGTCGTGACCGCCCAAACGGCCAAAGGCTGATCAAGATACACAGCAGGCTGCGACCACACAAGCCGCCAAAAGTCGGAGAAACCCGCGTCGGCTACGACCTTTGGACGCGGTTTCCCTCGTCGCAACCCCAACATTAACTGTCGCTTGGCAGCACTTTTATCCGCGCCCTCGGACGGCATCCGGCACATGCTCCGGACGCCTCATCCAACGACAAAAACTTTAGCCGGTATTGCGCAAACCAGCGGCAATCCCCGCCACAGACACCAGCAACGCCTGTTCCACCGGGCTGTCCTGTGCCACATCCTGTTGCCGCGAACGGGCCAGCAACTCGGCCTGCAATAGATGAAGCGGGTCGAGGTAAGTGTTGCGCAGGCGAATGAATTCGAGGGTGGCTGGGCTATGTGCCAGTAGCTGCGACTGACCGGTCAGCCCGAGCACGATCGAGCACGCCTGCGACAATAGGTCGCGTAAGTGCGCGCCCAACGGCAGCAGATCCGGTTCGACCAGACGCTGATCGTAGGATTGCGCGATATCGGCGTCGGCCTTGGCCAGGACCATTTCCAGCATATCGATGCGGGTGCGGAAGAAAGGCCATTGCTCGCGCATCTGCCCCAGCAGTTCGCCTTCGCCGCGCTCCAGCGCCTTGCTCAGCGCCGCTTCCCAGCCGAGCCAGGCCGGCAACATCAGGCGCGTCTGGGTCCAGCCGAAGATCCACGGGATTGCGCGCAGGCTTTCGATCCCGCCGGCACGACGCTTGGCCGGGCGACTGCCCAGTGGCAAGCGTCCCAATTCCTGTTCCGGGGTCGATTGGCGGAAGTACTCGACGAACTGCGGGTTTTCCCGCACCACGGCGCGGTACGCACGGACCCCGTCGGCGGCCAGTTCGTCCATCAAGTGGCGCCACTCGGGCGTGGGCGGCGGCGGTGGCAACAACGTCGCTTCGAGTACCGCCGCCAGATACAGATTGAGGTTCTGTTCGGCGATGTCCGGCAGGCCGAATTTGAAACGAATCATTTCCCCTTGCTCGGTGGTACGGAAACGCCCCGCCACCGACCCCGGTGGTTGCGACAGAATCGCCGCATGCGCCGGGCCGCCGCCACGGCCTACGGTGCCACCGCGACCGTGGAACAACAGCAGTTCCACCTGCTGCTCGCGGCAGATATCCACCAGACGCTCCTGCGCCCGATACTGCGCCCACGCTGCTGCGGTGGTGCCGGCATCCTTGGCCGAGTCGGAGTAGCCGATCATCACTTCCTGCGGCCCTTGCAGACGCGAGCGATAACCCGGCAGCAACAACAGTTTTTCAATCACCGGGCCGGCGTTGTCGAGGTCGGCCAGGGTTTCGAACAACGGCACCACGCGCATCGGCCGCAACACGCCGGATTCTTTGAGCAGCAACTGAACCGCCAACACATCGGAAGCGGCACCGGCCATGGAGATGACGTAGGAACCAAGGGAAGCTTGTGGCGCGGCGGCGATTTCCCGGCAGGTCGCCAACACTTCGGCGGTGTCGGCGGACGGTTTGTAGTGGGTCGGCAGCAAGGGCCGTCGGTTGTTCAGTTCGCGGGTCAGGAACGTGATGCGTTCTTCCTCGCTCCAATCCTCGTAGCGGCCCAAGCCGAGGTAATCGGTGATTTCACTCATGGCCGCGCTATGGCGCGACGAGTCCTGGCGCACATCCAGCCGCACCAGGAACAGGCCGAACGTCACCGCCCGGCGCAGGCAATCGAGCAGCGGGCCGTCGGCGATCACGCCCATGCCGCACTCATGCAGCGAGTGGTAGCAAAGCTCTAGAGGATCAAGCAGGTCGCGGTTGTCTTGCAGTACGTCGGCCGAAGCAGGTGTCGGCGTAGTCAACGCAGTGTGAGCCCAATTGCGGGTAGCGCGCAGACGTTCTCGTAGTTGTTTGAGTACGGCTCGATACGGTTCGGCACTGTCGCCAGCCTTGGCCTTCAGTTCGTCACTGGCCTGCTGCATCGACAGTTCGGCGGCGAGATGATCGATATCGCGCAGGTACAGATCGGCGGCCATCCAGCGTGCCAGCAGGAGCACTTCACGGGTCACCGCTGCCGTCACGTTCGGGTTGCCGTCACGGTCGCCGCCCATCCACGAAGCAAAGCGGATCGGCGCAGCCTCCAGCGGCAAACGCAGGCCCGTGGCGGCATGCAGTGCCTGATCGGCCTTGCGCAGATAATTCGGAATCGCCTGCCACAGCGAATGCTCGATCACTGCAAAGCCCCATTTGGCTTCATCGACCGGCGTCGGGCGTGTACGGCGTATTTCTTCGGTGTGCCAGGCTTCGGCGATCAGGCGTTGCAACGTCGTCCTGATCTGCTCGCGCTCGGCGCTGGTCAGGTCGCGGTGGTCCTGCGCGGCCAGTTGAGCGGCAATCGCGTCGTATTTCTGGATCAGTGTGCGGCGCGCGACTTCGGTCGGGTGCGCGGTCAACACCAGTTCGATTTCCAGTCGACCAAGTTGCCGGGCCAATGACTCGGCGCCATGGCCTTCGTCTCGCAGGCGCGCGAGCAGTTCCGGCAGTACCCGTGACTCGAACGGTGCCTGTTGGGATTCTTCGCGACGATGAATCAACTGGTATTGCTCGGCGATGTTGGCCAGGTTGAGGAACTGGTTGAACGCCCGCGCCACCGGCAGCAATTCAGCTTCGGTCAATTGATTGAGGCTGGCGCTCAGCTCGGCGTCCATCGAACCGCGACGGTCAGCCTTGGCGCCTTTGCGGATCTGCTCGATCTTGTCGAGAAAGCCGTCCCCGTACTGTTCACGAATGGTGTTGCCCAACAGCTCACCCAACAGGTGAACGTCCTCGCGCAAGCGTGCATCGATATCGGTCATCAGCAGTTCTCCAGCAAAGAATCCGGGCGGCCAGTAAACCCAAGAGTGCCGCTCCAGACGTCTTCTTACAAGCAAGACGACGAAGGACCTTTAAACCTTGTGCGATGAAGCTAGTCTGAACAGTACGCCGTACAACGGCTGTCGCCGGCCAACGCCGGATACTCCCCCGGCCTGCCACGAGCAGGCGCGCAACGAGGTGATTATGAAAATCCGTGAACTTGCCCAGCATTGGGAAGAAAACGCCAAGGGTCGCCTGACCAAGACCGGCTACACGATTCACCTGGACGTGGAAGCCGCCGCACGCCTGGCGGCGATTACCGAGATGTACCCCAAGCGGCATCCCGAAGAGTTGCTCGGCGAGTTGATCGGCGCCGCACTTGAAGAACTCGAAAAGAGCTTCCCGTATGTGAAGGGCTCGACAGTGGTCGCCACCGACGAAGAAGGTGACCCGCTGTACGAAGACATCGGCCCGACTCCGCGTTTTCTTGCGCTGTCCAGGCGCCATCTGCACGATTTGTCAGCTGGCAACGACAAGCAGAAACACTGATTCCCTCCTCCGCACATCCCCCCTGTGGGAGCGAGCCTGCTCGCGATAGCTGACTGACATTCAACTTCAATGTCGACTGATACAGCGCTATCGCGAGCAGGCTCGCTCACACATTTTTTGCTTTAAGCCCCTGCCAAGCCGATCACGTTTTTTCGATAGCTGGCTAAATTTCTCTGAACTTTCAAAAAACGCCTCGGGTCAACCCAAGTAACCACGCCTGGGACGGCCGTTTCAAAACGACCCGAAAATGACGGTTCGGCTCCTTGCCCAGGATGGATGTTCACGTTGTTCAGGAAGTAGTCCAATGGAGTTGAAGATTATGAAAACCAGAACTGGCAAATCCTCGTTTACCCCACTGCATGGCCTGAAGATGGCTGCCCTGGCCATCGGCAGCAGCCTTGTGCTGGCCGGTTGCGCCGGCAACCCACCGTCCGAGCAATTCGCCGTCAGCGAGTCTGCAGTCAAAGACGCCGTCAGCGCGGGCGGTACCGAATTTGCTGCGGTGGAAATGAAGGCTGCCCAGGACAAGCTCAAGCAAGCGGAAATCGCCATGCACGACAAACAGTACGATCAGGCGAAAGTCCTGGCTGAACAGGCTGAGTGGGATGCCCGCGTAGCCGAGCGCAAAGCCCAGGCGATGAAAGCCGAACAGACTGTAAAGGACTCTCAAAAAGGGGTTCAGGAACTGCGTCAGGAAAGTCAGCGCACCGTCCAGTAACGGCGCGACATGACTATCTCTCAGACGATCAAAAGGACGATACCACTATGAATTCCAAACATTTGATGCTCCCTGCTCTGCTGGCCGCAAGCGTTGCCCTGGCTGCCTGCTCCACGCCGCCAAATGCCAACCTTGAACAGGCCCGCACCAATTATTCCGGCCTGCAAGCCAACCCGCAGGCGAGCAAAGTCGCCGCACTGGAAACCAAGGAAGCCAGTGATTACCTGGACAAGGCCGACAAGGCTTACCTGGACAAGGAAGATCAGGCCAAGGTCGATCAGTTGGCCTATTTGACCAACCAGCGGGTTGAAGTCGCCAAACAGACCATTGCCCTGCGCACCGCCGAAGCCAATCTGAAAAATGCTTCGGCACAACGCGCCCAGGCCCGTCTCGACGCTCGCGATCAGCAGATCAAACAGTTGCAGGACAGCCTC
Source organism: Pseudomonas sp. Sample_24 (assembly GCF_004307605.1). Taxonomy (NCBI): domain Bacteria; kingdom Pseudomonadati; phylum Pseudomonadota; class Gammaproteobacteria; order Pseudomonadales; family Pseudomonadaceae; genus Pseudomonas; species Pseudomonas sp. Sample_24. The sequence continues at coordinate 26,185 of NZ_RCNW01000422.1, read as the reverse complement.
AACGCCAAACAGACCGATCGCGGCACCCTGGTGACGTTCGGTGATGTGCTGTTCGCTACCGACAAGGCCGAGCTGAAATCCAACGGCCTGATGAACATCAACAAACTGGCGCAGTACCTCCAGGAAAACCCTGATCGCAAAGTGATCGTCGAGGGCTACACCGACAGCACCGGGACCGCGTCGCACAACCAGTCGCTGTCGGAACGTCGCGCCAACTCCGTGCGCATGGCGCTGGTGAAGATGGGCGTTGATCCGACCCGCATCGTCGCCCAGGGTTACGGCAAGGAATACCCGGTGGCGGATAACACCAGCACCTCGGGCCGGGCGCAAAACCGTCGGGTGGAAGTGACAATCTCCAACGATAACCAACCGGTGATTCCGCGTTCGGCTGTTAGCTCGAACTAAGCGTCACGCTGTAACAAAAAGCCCCGCCTGATCATCAGGCGGGGCTTTTTAACAACTGTCATTTGTGACAGTAGGCATCAACTCCGAATATCAGTAGCTTGGATCGACATTCAGGAGCTAGGGAATTTAACTCATGCGTATGATATCTATTCTGCTCGCTACGACCTTGTTGGCTGGCTGCTCTCAAACTTCCCCGGTGATATCAAATCGTTCAAGTTTCGGTGAGTTCGCTTACAGCGAGCGGGACGTTATACCAAATGACACCTCGCCGCCAACGACCCAAGGCCATGTCATAGGACCAAAAAAAGTTCTGATAAGCGTTATCAACTGGCAAGGTGAAAGTACCCTGGACGCCGCTTTAATAGAGAAACACACACTATCCACAGATCCCGACTCATTACGTTCATATATTCTAGCGGCCTCCGGTGGAAAGTTGGTTTTAACCGGCCAGGTGATCAGACAGGTCTCAGGGCCTCGTCCGGAGCTCTGCAAAAGCGGAATCCCCTACCCCTTTAGTTTGGCGACCGCAGAGGGCGAAAAAGCTGCACAAGCGCATGGCCTGAAGACCGCGGATTTTGATTTTTTGATCAACGTGATTGACTGTGGCGGCTTTGCGTCTGCACATCTGTGGGGGCGCATCATGGGGGTTTATGGACAAGCTAAAAGTCCATTCATTTACAGACACGAGTTCGGACACAACCTGGGCTATGGACATGGCAGCACCTATACCAAATGCCCGAAAACCGACAGCGTTGTATCAGCGCCTACGGACTGTGTTACTACCGGTTACGGCGATAGCGGTGACCCCGTATCGGGGGGATCTACCCTTTTCCCCGCCAAAAACCGCTGGTTTTCCGGCTGGCTGGACGAGCATCAAGCAGGTTTTATAGAGCGAAGCGGCCTCTATCGTCTGGGTGTCCTGGGCAGCTCCGGGCCGCAGTTGTATGTCATCAACCGTCCCGGGTTGGACCCCGCTCAGCTCACTCTTGAATTCAGGAAACCCACTCGCTTCGATGGTTTTCCAGCCGATGACAACCGAGTGACAGGCGTCTGGGCAAGATACAGCAACGCGAGGGGGGCTCTCTACAACACTCAACTCGATGGCACACCCGAAACGGCAACGATGGCTGACCCGACTCTTCAAATGGGTAAAGTTTTGAAGGATCAAACGGCTGGCATCACTATCAAGGTGTGCTCAGCTTCTGATACAGGAGCGACGGTTTCAGTCGCGCTGAACGGTCAGCTTCAACCTAGTTGCCTTATCGGGGTACTGCCACCTTCGATAGCCACTCCGGCAGTCGGAGCTCCCGCAGCTCATAATCCGATTGTTGTTTCCGGCAAAAGCTTGCCTGGGGCAATAGTGGCTGGCTTTTGTGACGCGGATATTCCAGCAAAAGGTAGCGAGGATAGCGGAGTGGAAACTGTCGCTAACGTAAATGGTGAATGGAAACTGACATGTCCGACTTTATCACCTGGCAAACACACACTCTATGTACGGCAGCTAATAGGCCCTCAAATATCGCAACCCAGAATTCGTGATTTTGTAGTAGCACCGTAAATATTGAGGAGCTATTCGATTACCGCTAAAACGGAGCCTCTTCACATTCCTTTATGAGAAGAGGCTTCCCGTTAAACCTGAGAGTTACTGTTCCAGCTTCTGCGGGGTTTCCTGGCCCATGCAACGCACCGCTTTCTTGCGGTCGTTGACCAGCACGCCGGTGAGGCCTTTCTGTTCGGTGTCGAACAACACCAGCACGCCATCGATGCACTGCGCCACTTGCGCGGCCGGTTCCAGGGAGACTTTGTAGTCTTCGCCCGGCACGGTCTTGAGCATGGTGAACTCATTGAGCAGCAACGCATCCTCGGGCTTGGCGAAGTGCAGGTAGCCGTACCACCACAGGGCGCCGACGGTGCCGAGGATGCTGCAGATACCGGTGATGATCAGCGGGATGGCGTTACGTTCTTCACTCATTGCGGGTTCTCTGATGGTTCGGCGGGGGAATTCGAGGGTGCCGGGTAATTGGGTATTTCACCCAGGCGGCGCAGGCCGTTGAAATGTTGCGGATCGTCCAGATAGCGCAACATGACGGTGCGCCAGACCGGGTCGGCGAATGTCTGCACGTGCCCACCGCGGGTCAATTGCAGCACGCGCGGCGGCGGCGCAGCTTGATACAGTCGGATGCCGTTGGAAAGAGGCACGATCGGATCATCGATGCTGTGGTAGATCAGTTTCGGTACGCCATTGAGCTGGGCCATGGAGTTGATGGCGCTGTCACCGTCCGGCACCAGCCAGGACAGCGGCACCTGGAATGTCCAGAACACCCACGAATGACTCAACGCAAACTGACCGACACTGCGGTAGCTGGCGGGCACACCATCGAGCACAAAAGCCTTGAGCTGTTTTTGCCGCTGCGGGTGCTGAACCAGGTAGTGAACCGCCATTGCCCCCCCGAGGCTCTGGCCGAGCAGAATCACTGGCTTGCCTTTGACCTCGGGTGCCTGATCGAGCCACTTGAAAGCGGCATCGATGTCCTGGTAGATCGCCGGCAGACTCGGTTTGCCTTCGGACAACCCATAACCGCGATAGTCCAACAGCAGCACTTGATAACCCTGCTCCGGCAACCAATAACTGCCGCCAAGATGCATCGGCAAATTGCCGCCGTTGCCGTGCAGGTGCAGCACCGTGCCCTTGACCTCGACCCCCTGTTTCGCCGGTAGCCACCAGGCATTCAGCTTCAGGCCATCGGCGGTGACCAAGGTGACTTCGCGGTATTGGAGTTTGGCTTTTTCCGGGGTGAACAACTGGCCGGGTTCGGGGTAGAACAGCAGCGAACTGCATCCGCTCAGGGCCAGGAGAAGGCAGAGAGTGCCGAGGATTCTCATCCGGTGAAACCTCGCAAAATTAGGTTGATCAAGATCGTTCCCACGCTCTGCGTGGGAATGCATACCGTGACGCTCTGCGTCACAGTGGACGCGGAGCGTCCATGGCGGCATTCCCACGCGGAGCGTGGGAACGATCAGAGATAAAGACTCTCAGGCAAATGATCAACCTGTGGGAGCGGGCTTGCCCGCGATAGCAATGTCACTGTCAACATTCATGCTGAATGTTATGCCGCCATCGCGGGCAAGCCCGCTCCCACAGGGTTATTCACCAGCCTTATAAAATGTTGGAATAATCCGCCTCGATCCGGTCCAGGCTCAGGTGGTTGAGGAAGTTCGAGAAGCACATCCATGCCGACAATGCGTTCATGTCACGGAACTGTTCCGGCAAATACTTGGGCGGCACTACCAGGCCTTCATCGACCAACTGGCGCAAGGTGCGCATGTCTTCCAGCGTGGTCTTGCCACAAAACAACAGCGGGATCTGCTCAAGCTTGCCTTTGCGCACGGCCAACTGAATGTAGTTGTAAATCATGATGAAGCCCTTGAGGTAGGACAAGTCTTTGGTAAATGGCAGACCTGTCGGTACCGAGCCACGGAAAACGCGACTGGCGTTGCTGTAGCTCTCGGGCATTTCAAAACCTTGTTCGCGGAAGAACTCGAACACCTGCAGGAAATCCGCGCCCTCCTCCACCATGTGGATCGCACGGGTGCGGTTGGTCAGTTTGCGCAGGCGGCTCGGGTAGGAGGCGAAGGTGATGATTTCCATCAGGATCGCCAGGCCTTCCTGGGTCACCGTCGACGAGGGCGGACCCTTCGACAGAAAGGTGCAGATCGGCTGGTTCAGGCCGTTGAGCGTGGTGCCGACGTGCACCAGCCCTTCGTGGACTTCCAGGGCGCGCACGTCACGCTCGTTGAACATAGCGTCGGTGCGGATCTTGATGTAGTCGGCGCCCGCCGCCGCGTCGGCGACGATGCCGTCGGACTCGAACACGCGGATGGTTTCCTCGGCCTCGCCAAATACCCTGTTCAAGCGGGTTTGCAGCAGGTGCACGGCTTCTTTGGCGGTCAGGGTCTTGGGTTCATCCTTCAGATCGCCACGGCCGTCAATATTGTTCAGGTATTCGGACAACATCATGCCCAGGTCAGACAGCGTCGGGTCACCGGCGTGGAACGCATCGGATGCGGCGCCATACAATTCCTGGGAAATCAGGCCGAAATCCTCGGTGCCGCGCGCTTCGAGCATGCGCACCACCATGCGGTACTCCTTGCACATGCGGCGCATGATCTGGCCGACCGGGTTGAACTGGCCGAGCTGACGGGTGATGTCGCGCTCGATGTTCTGGAATTCCAGCTTTACCTTGCTGGAGTCGAACGCCAGTGGCCGATTGAGGTAGTAGTCGCGGTCCACCGCTGGCATTTCCTTGCCTTTGGCCTTGAGGAAGCCCTTGCGAATATTCTCGTCCCACTTGACCGCGTCGAGGACGCGGATCGGCGTCTGCGCCAGCACAATGCGATCGGACAAAATGCGTATCGACTGCTGGTAATCGTCCACCCGAAACTCCTGTAGAAAATGCTGGGTTTATCTGGTTTTGGCCTGACGCTGATAGCGCACCACTTCGACGAATACATCGGAGTTGGCCGGATCGTCGAGCCAGGCGGACACCTGGTCCATGCTGTTGTCGATCAGCACGCCATCGCCCTCGTCGGTTTGAAAACGCTGGCCGCTCAGGACGTTCTGCCCCATCGCCTGTTGGATCTGTTCAAGGTCGAGGTTGTACACCACCAGTTCGTGCTTGTCGGTGAGTTCAAACCCGCCCACGGTGAAGTTGCCTCCAAACTGCGCCGGTACCTTCGCCGAGAAATACCAGCGATTGCCATGGCGCGACACCGTGAACGGGTAGGCCTCGCGCTCCCTGGGTTTGGCCCGGAAGTAACTGACTGCCTGATAGCGATTGTCGCCGACGCGCGTCAGTTCCAGATTGACCGGTTCCCCCCAGGCGTTAGTGCTGGTCCATTTGCCGAGCAACCCTTTGGGCGCAGGTTCGCCGGTGGGCAATGGTTCCTTGAAAGTCACCAGACAGCCACTGAGCAACAGGAACGACAAGGCGATCACAACGACACGCCAGGCTTTCATTCAACACTCCCTTGATGATCAAACCGCTTTGCTGATCGTTCCCACGGTCTGCGTGGGAACGCATCCAGTGACGCCCAGCGTCACACCGACAAGGGGCGCGGAGCGTCCCGGCGGCATTCCCACGCAGAGCGTGGGAACGATCGGTACAGGGTTTAGTGACGGCGCGGGATTTATACCGATGCCAGCACCAAATGCATATAACGCGTAAGTATGCCGAGCATTTCCTCTTCGGCGACCGGCTCAGCCTCGTTGAGCAGGCCCTGATATTCCATCCGTCCGATTATAGACGTCAACACTTTGGCATCCTGTTGTGGCTCGCGCGAACCCAATACCTGGAAAAGCTGGCAAGACCCCTGCAACAGTATCTGCTGATGCGAGCGCACCAGCACAGCCAGACGCGGGTTCAACAGCGCTTCCTGGCGGAACGCCTGTTCGGCCATCAAATGCTCACGACGCGTCACCAGTTGCCGGTGAACATAGTCCGTCATCAACCGCGCAATGTCGTCCGCCAGTTTCGAGCGCGCCTGTGGACTGCCGTCACCGCTGGCGATCATGTCGCGCAACAGGCCTTCGTTGTTGACCCACAGCTTGGCCATGTACGCCGCGCTGCGTTCGACGTATTGGGCGAAGGTATCGGTAAGCAGGTCATCGATATCCTTGAAATAGTAAGTGGTTGCCGACAGCGGCACTTGCGCCTCGGCGGCCACTGCACGGTGCCTTACCGCCCGCACGCCATCACGCACGACAATGCGCATCGCGGCATCGAGAATGTCCTGTCGACGCTGTTCGCTGCCCTGTCGGCTGGCCTTGCGCCCCTGGTACTGGACACTCTCAGCGACCGCTGTGGCGACACCCGCCGCACCTTCTTGAGCCATTGCACCGTTCACGACAGGAACTCCTCTTTCACTTCAAAAGTAACCATTTGATACGTTTGTACCAGACAGGCAATAAAAAACCGCCTGAAAAGGCGGCTTTTTAACTGAAACACTTACGCTTGCGGCCGCATGTGCGGGAACAGGATCACGTCGCGGATCGACGGGGAGTTGGTCAGCAGCATCACCAGACGGTCGATGCCGATACCTTCACCGGCCGTTGGCGGCATGCCGTACTCCAGCGCACGAACGAAGTCGGCGTCGTAGTGCATGGCTTCGTCGTCGCCGGCGTCCTT
>NZ_RCNW01000422.1:3121-19495 GCF_004307605.1 Pseudomonas sp. Sample_24 | reverse complement strand
GCGCACGAACGAAGTCGGCGTCGTAGTGCATGGCTTCGTCGTCGCCGGCGTCCTTATCGGCCACCTGCGCCATGAAACGCTCGGCCTGGTCTTCCGCGTCATTCAACTCGGAGTAGGCGTTGGCGATTTCACGGCCACCGATGAACAGTTCGAAACGGTCGGTAACGTTCGGGTTATCGTCGTTGCGACGGGCCAGCGGCGACACTTCGAACGGGTACTGGGTAATGAAGTGCGGCTGTTCCAGCTTGTGCTCGACCAGTTCTTCGAAAATCATCACCTGCAGCTTGCCCAGTCCCTCAAAGCCCAGCACCTTGGCGCCGGCCTTCTTGGCGATGGCACGGGCCTTGTCGATGTCGTTCAGGTCGTCAGCGGTCAGCTCAGGGTTGTACTTGAGGATCGAGTCGAACACCGACAGACGCACGAACGGCTCGCCGAAGTGGAACACCTTGTCGCCGTACGGCACGTCGGTGCTGCCCAGAACCAGCTGCGCCAGTTCACGGAACAATTCTTCGGTCAGGTCCATGTTGTCTTCGTAGTCGGCGTAGGCCTGGTAGAACTCCAACATGGTGAATTCAGGGTTGTGTCGAGTCGAGACACCTTCGTTACGGAAGTTGCGGTTGATCTCGAACACTTTCTCGAAGCCGCCAACCACCAGGCGCTTGAGGTACAGCTCAGGCGCGATACGCAGGAACATTTCCATGTCCAGTGCGTTGTGGTGGGTTTCGAACGGCTTGGCCGCGGCGCCGCCCGGAATGGTCTGCAGCATCGGCGTTTCCACTTCCAGGAAGTCGCGCTTCATCAGGAAGCTGCGGATGTGCGCAATCACTTGCGAACGCACGCGGAAGGTCTGGCGCACGTCTTCGTTGACGATCAGGTCAACGTAACGCTGGCGATAGCGTTGTTCGGTATCGGTCAGGCCATGGTGCTTGTCCGGCAGCGGGCGCAGGGACTTGGTCAGCAGGCGCACGGTGGTCATTTCAACGTACAGGTCGCCCTTGCCGGAACGGGCCAGGGTCCCTTCGGCAGCAATGATGTCGCCCATGTCCCAGGTTTTCACCGCGGCCAGGGTTTCTTCGGACAGGGTCTTGCGGTTGACGTAGACCTGGATGCGACCGGTCATGTCCTGGATCACCATGAACGAGCCACGGTTAAGCATGATGCGACCGGCAACCTTGACCGGGATCGCAGCCTCTGCCAGCTCTTCCTTGGTCTTGTCCGCGTACTGTTTCTGCAAGGCATCGCAGTAGTTTTCGCGGCGGAAGTCGTTCGGGAAGGCGTTGCCCTTGGCGCGCTCGGCAGCCAGCTTTTCCTTGCGCAGGGCGATCAGGGAGTTTTCTTCCTGTTGCAGGGCTTGCGGGTCGAGTTCTAGGTCGCTCATGTCTTTAAATATTCCATCAGGTTCGTTGCCCCCGGGCCCTGCGGCCCGGGGATCGCCAGCAGGCTGGCTCCTACAGGGATCGCGCTGAATCAGCGATCCTGTGTGCGTCTTTTACAGCCCGGATTTCAGGCTGGCTTCCAGGTACTCGTCGATGTCGCCATCGAGCACCTTGTCGCAGTCGCTGCGTTCGATGTTGGTGCGCAGATCCTTGATCCGCGAGGCATCGAGCACGTAAGAGCGGATCTGGTGACCCCAGCCGATATCGGACTTGGTGTCTTCCAGCGCCTGCGAGGCCGCATTGCGCTTCTGCATTTCCTGCTCGTACAACTTGGCCCGCAGCATTTTCATGGCGGTGTCCTTGTTGGCGTGCTGGGAACGTTCGTTCTGGCAGCTGACCACGGTGTTGGTCGGTACGTGGGTGATACGTACGGCCGAGTCGGTGGTGTTTACGTGCTGACCACCGGCACCGGAGGAACGATAGGTGTCGATCCGCAGGTCTGCCGGGTTGATTTCGATTTCCACCTTGTCATCGATCTCTGGCGAGACGAAAACAGCGGAGAACGAGGTGTGACGACGGTTGCCGGAGTCGAACGGGCTCTTGCGCACCAGACGATGCACGCCGATTTCGGTACGCAGCCAGCCAAAGGCGTACTCACCCTTGATGTGCACGGTGGCGCCCTTGATCCCGGCGACTTCACCGGCAGACAGCTCCATGATGGTCGCGTCGAAACCGCGTTTGTCGGCCCAGCGCAGGTACATGCGCAACAGGATGTTGGCCCAGTCCTGGGCTTCGGTGCCGCCGGAGCCGGCCTGGATGTCCAGGTAGGCGTTGTTCGGGTCCATTTCGTGGCTGAACATGCGACGGAATTCAAGCTTGGCGAGGTTTTCCTCGAGACGGGCCAGTTCGGCGACGACATCGCCCACCGCGCCTTCGTCATTTTCTTCGACGGCCATGTCCAGCAGGTCGCGGCAATCGGCCAGACCGGCGTTCAGTTCGTCCAGGGTTTCGACGATTTGCGCCAGCGCAGAGCGCTCGCGGCCCAACTCCTGGGCGTACTCAGGTTTGTTCCAGACACTCGGATCTTCAAGCTCGCGATTGACCTCGGTCAGACGCTCATGCTTTTGATCGTAGTCAAAGATACCCCCGAATGGTTTCGGAGCGCTCGGACAGGTCCTTGATGGTGTTAAGGATCGGGTTGATTTCCATGGCGGGCAGCACTCGTTGGCGAACTTTTGAAAGCCGGCGAGTATAACGGCAAACGGCTGGGAACGGCAGTCCGCTTGGCTGAAAAGGCAGGTTTGCAGGCGAACTTTGCAACGATGCGAAACCTGTGGGAGCCGGGCTTGCCCGCGATGGCGGCGTGTCAGTCGATGCAGTATCGCTTGTCAGGCCCTCATCGCGGGCAAGCCTGGCTCCCACAGGTTCTGCGTCGTTTGGTAGAAATTGCAGATTACCCGATCCCTACCTGATTTCGCCCATTGTGCTTGGCCAGATACAGCCCCTTGTCCGCCGCCAGGATCAGTTCCCGGCAGTTGCTGCCGGGTGTCGGTGTGACGGTCGACAGGCCGATGCTGATCGTCAGGCTTGAGCCTTCGCTCGGGGAAATGTGCGGAATCTTCAAGGCTTCCACGGTCATGCGCAGTTTTTCCGCCACCAGCCGCGCCCCGCCCTGGGACGTATTGGGCAACACCAGGGCGAACTCTTCTCCGCCGTAACGCGCCGGCAAGTCAGAAGGACGGGAGCTGGCATCGCGGATTGCCGCGGCAACCTTGCGCAGGGCTTCATCGCCTTCCAGGTGGCCGAAACTGTCGTTGTAGGTCTTGAAATAATCCACATCGATCATCAACAACGACAATTGGCTTTGTTCACGTAGTGAACGCCGCCATTCAAGCTCCATGTACTCATCGAAATGCCGACGGTTCGACAGCCCGGTCAGGCCATCGGAGTTCATCAGGCGTTGCAGCACCAGGTTGGTATCGAGCAATTGCTGCTGGCTGACCCGCAGCGCACGGTAGGCGGCATCGCGCTGCAACAGGGTCATGTAGGAGCGCGAGTGATAGCGGATCCGCGCCACCAGTTCGATGTTGTCCGGCAGTTTGACCAGATAATCGTTGGCCCCGGCCGCGAACGCCGCGCTCTTGATCAGCGGGTCTTCCTTGGTCGACAGGACGATGATCGGAATGTCCTTGGTCGCCGGATGGTTGCGGTACTCACGCACCAGGCTCAAGCCGTCGAGGCCAGGCATGACCAGATCCTGCAGGATCACCGTCGGCTTGATACGCACCGCATGGGCGATGGCCTGGTGCGGATCGGAGCAGAAGTGGAAGTCGATGTTTTCTTCGTTCGACAACCCGCGCCGTACCGCCTCGCCGATCATCGCCTGATCGTCCACCAATAACACCATGGCGGCATTTTCGTCAGTCTTGAAGTCGTCGAGCTGTAAATCATTCATGTGCGTTCACCTGAATACTGCTTGGGCCAGGATTGCTGATAGAGGTAGTCATTTTGCAAAGATCTCCAGCAAACGTGGCGCGATCTTGTCCAGCGGGCGTATTTCCACAGCGGCATCGATGGCCGCAGCCGCCTTCGGCATGCCATACACCGCGCTGCTGTTCTGATCCTGTGCGATGGTCAGATAACCCTGCTGGCGCATGAGTTTAAGCCCCTGGGCACCATCACGCCCCATACCGGTGAGCAAAACGCCGACCGCGTCACCGTTCCAGTACCTGGCCACACTCTCGAAAAACACATCGATCGAGGGGCGATAAATCTCATTGACCGGTTCGGCGGTGTAGGCCAGCGTGCCGTTTTTCAACAAGCGGATATGGTGGTTGGTGCCGGCCAGCAACACGGTGCCACTTTGTGGCGGCTCGCCTTCCTGTGCCAGGCGCACGTTGAGCCCGCTGGCGCTACTGAGCCATTCGGCCATTCCGGCGGCAAACACCTGGTCAACATGCTGGACCAGCACGATGGCCGGGGAAAAATCCCTCGGAAGTCCCTTGAGCAGGACTTCCAGTGCCGCCGGCCCGCCAGCGGATGAGCCAATGGCAATCAGACTCTGGCGCGAACCAGCACTGCGCAGCGGGCCCGGCACTGATCGCTCGCGGTTGCCCTTTTCGCCGATCAGCCAGCCCACATTCATGATTTTGCGTAACAGCGGCGCTGCCGCTTCCTGGGCATTGCCGGCTCCGATGGCCGGGGTGTCGACCACGTCCAGGGCGCCATGGCCCATGGCTTCGAAGACCCGATGCACATTCTGTTGACGATCGACCGTGACGATGACAATGGCGCAGGGCGTTTCGGCCATGATCCGGCGAGTCGCCTCCACCCCGTCCATCACTGGCATGATCAGGTCCATCAGGATCAGGTCCGGGGTCTGTTCGGCACACATCTGCACGGCTTCCCTGCCGTTGCCGGCCACCCAGATCACCTGGTGCGCCGGCTCGAACGCCAGCGCCCGGCGCAGGGCTTCTACGGCCATGGGCATGTCGTTGACAATTGCGATCTTCATGCCCGCGCTCCTCCTATGAGCTCAACCACTGCATCAAGCAGGGCGTCATCATGAAAACTGGCTTTGGCTAGATAATAGTCGGCTCCGGCATCCAGTCCACGGCGACGGTCCTCCTCTCGATCCTTGTAGGAAACCACCATCACCGGCAACGATTGCAGGCGGTTGTCCCGCCGCAACAACGACACCAGTTCGATACCGTCCATGCGCGGCATATCGATATCGGTGATCAACAGATCGAAATCTTCCGAACGCAATGCGTTCCAGCCGTCCATGCCGTCCACCGCCACGGCCACGTCATAGCCGCGATTGAGCAGCAATTTGCGTTGCAGTTCGCGCACAGTGAGCGAGTCATCCACCACCAGAATCCGCTTGCGTGCCGCTTCGGCCGCCTGGTTGCTGTGACGGGCGATGCGCTCCAGGCGCCCGGTGTTGAGCAGTTTGTCCACCGAACGCAACATGTCCTCGACGTCGACGATCAACACCACCGAGCCATCGTCGAGCAAGGCTCCGGCGGAAATGTCCTGGATCTTGCCCAGGCGCTCATCCAGGGGCAGCACCACCAGCGTGCGCTCGCCGATAAAACGCTCGACCGCGACGCCATAAACGGTATCGCGCTCGCGAATGACCACGACTTTCAAGGTCTGCTGATTGCCCTGGCTCGCCGGACGTTGCAGCAATTGGCTGGCGGCGACCAGTCCGACGTGCCGGCCTTCATGCCAAAAATGCTGGCGGCCCTCGACCTGAACGATGTCCCCCGGCTCCAGATCGCACATGCGTTCGATATGCGCCAGCGGAAAGGCATAGGCTTCGTCGCCGACTTCCACCACCAGGCTGCGCACCACCGACAGGGTCAGCGGCACCTCCAGGTGAAAGCGGCTGCCCTCGCCCGCCGTCTGCTCCAGTACCACCGCGCCACGCAACTGGCGGACCATGTGCTGCACCGCGTCCAGGCCGACGCCGCGGCCGGAGACTTCAGTGACCGTGTCGCGCAGGCTGAAACCCGGCAGGAACAGGAACGTCAGCAGTTCCTCTTCGCTCAACTGTGCGGCGGTTTCGGCCGGGGACAATTGGCGTTCGATGATGCTGCGACGGACCTTTTCCAGATCGACACCGTTGCCATCATCACTGAGTTCCAGCACCAGCAATCCGGCCTGATGGGAAGCACGAAGGCGGATCAGGCCTTCCTCGGGCTTGCCGGCCAACAACCGTTGCTCCGGCGATTCGATGCCGTGATCGACGGCATTGCGCAGCAGGTGGGTGAGTGGCGCTTCGAGTTTTTCCAACACATCACGGTCGACCTGGGTTTTCTCGCCCTCGATCTCCAGACGGACCTGCTTGCCGAGACTGCGGCCCAGATCGCGGACCATGCGCACCTGACCGGTCAGCACATCGGCGAATGGCCGCATGCGACAGGCCAGCGCCGTGTCGTACAACACCTGTGCCCGCTGACTGGCCTGCCAGGCGAACTCATCGAGTTCGGCGTTTTTTTCCGCCAGCAACTGCTGTGACTCCGCCAGCAGTCGACGAGCATCTTCGAGGGCTTCCCGGGCTTCAAGGCTCAGGGCGTGTTCCTTGAGATGGACGTTGAGATTTTCCAGTGCTCGCAGGCTGTTGTTCTGCATGCGCTTGAGGCGCTGCATGGTGGCCAGGTGCGGCTTGAGCCGCAGGGTTTCCACCAGGGATTTACTCGACAGATCGAGCAGGCTGTTCAGACGCTCGGCGGTCACCCGCAACACGCGCTCGCCGTTTTCGGTGGTGCGTCTGGTCTTCTTCGGCGCGGCGGGCGGCGCTTCAATCTCCGGTTCCGGGACTTCAACCTTGGCCACCGCAGCTTCGAGCTGAAGCTCTGCCATGACCGGAGCGGGCGTTGCCTTGGCCGGCATGACGGCGGCAGCCGGATCGAGCAAGCGCGCCATCAGCGCGACATAGGCTTCGATATCCACAGGCAGCGGGGCGTTGCCGGGTGTGGCGATGCGCATCAGCAAATCAGTGCCTTGCAGCAACGCATCGATATGTTCGGGGCGCAGGTACAACCGCCCTTCCTGGGCGCTGACCAGGCAGTCCTCCATGACGTGCGCGACACTGACGCCGGCATCGACGCCGACAATTCGTGCTGCGCCCTTGAGCGAGTGCGCCGCGCGCATGCACGACTCGAGCTGATCGGCCTGGGTCGGGTCGCGCTCCAGCGCCAGCAGACCTGCGCTCAAAACCAGGGTCTGGGCTTCGGCTTCGAGGCTGAACAGCTCCAGCAAAGAGGCATCACGCATTTGCTCGGGGGTCATGTGAGGCTCCGGGTCACGGCGGACAACAGCTGTTCTTCATTCAGCCAACGCAGGCTGCGACCTTTGAATTGCAACACGCCTTGGGTGTATTTGGCATTGGCCTGGTTGCCGGATTTCGACGCAGCCTCGAGCACAAGCTCGTCGATGGCGTGAATCCCGTCCACTTCGTCCACCGGTACGACCACCGGCCCACCGTGAGCGGCGATGATCAGCATGCGCGGCATGACCCGCGCGCCCGTCGCCACGCTGCTGACGCCGTCGAGCCCCAGCAATTCGACCAACGACAGGCACGCCACCAGCGCACCGCGTACGTTCGCCACACCGAGCAAGGCCCGCGAACGCTGGTGCGGCAGGGAGTGAATGGCTTGCATCGGCGCCACTTCCACCAGGCTGCGCGTCGCCAGCCCCAGCCATTCTTCACCGAGGCGGAACATCAGCAGCGAGCGGGTTTTCACCTCGCTCTGCAACGTACCGGACACATGTTCACGGTCTTCCTGCTGCAACGCATAGCGATCCAGCAAACGTGTCGCCGCCGCCGAATACACCGCGCAATTACGGCAATGAATGTGTTCGATCAACAACGGACAGGATTTGTCGCCATGGATCCCGATGCGGTTCCAGCAATCATCGATGGCCTGGGCATCTTCATGGGTGACGCTAAAGGTGTCGGAGGCGATCATCGTTTACGCTCACTGTCAGCGGCGCGCTCGCTGCGGGCGGCGCGTTCCTGCAATCGTCGGGCTCCCGCCGTATCGCCCTGGGACTGCAGCAAGGCGGCCAGATGCATCAATGCGTCGGGATGTTGCGGTTCGAGGTACAACGCCTTGCGGTAAAACCCTTGGGCCTCCAGAACACTGCCGGCGACATCGCTGAGCAAACCCAGCCAGTAGAAAACCTGGGCCACCGGCTCATGGCTGCGCAAGTAACTGTCACACGCGGCGCGAGCCTCGGTACTTTTGCCTTCATTGGCCAGCGCGGCGATGTTCGCCAGCAGCCTGGCGGCGTCGGTGTTGCCTGTGTTCGCCGGTGGCACAGGGCGTGCAGTGCTGGTGAATGGGCGCTTGCTGGTCGCAGGGGCAAGCACATTGCGCAGGGGTTGCGGCACCCGTAAAGGTGTGGGGACGAAAGCTGGCAACGGCTCTGACTCCGCCGGGCTCTGCCGGCTGAAGGCAAAGGATTGCGGGATACCGATCGAACGCATGCCCAAACGCCCCAACAGACTGCCTTCGGCCGGTCCGATAAACAACACGCCATCCACATGAGTCAGGCGCTTGAGCACCTCGAACACTTGTTTTTGTGTGGCCAGATCGAAGTAGATCAGCAGGTTGCGGCAAAACACGAAGTCATAGGGTGGCTCGTTGACCAGCAATGCCGGATCGAGCAGGTTGCCCACCTGCAGGTGGACTTGATCGAGCACTCGCGGACTAAGCCGATAGCCGTCGCCTTCGGCGGTGAAATGCATGTCGCGAAACGTGATGTCCTGACCGCGAAACGAGTTCTTGCCGTACCGCGCGCGCCGGGCTTTGTCCACCGACAGCGGGCTGACATCCATGCCTTCGACCTTGAACTGGTGCGGTTTTAACCCGGCATCCAGCAGTGCCATGGCAATCGAGTAAGGCTCCTCGCCCGTGGAGCACGGAAGGCTGAGAATCCGCAGGGCACGCATATTGTTGATGTCTGCCAACCGTTTGGTCGCCAGTTTCGCCAGGGTGGCGAAAGATTCCGGGTAACGAAAAAACCAGGTCTCGGGAACGATCACCGCTTCGATCAACGCCTGTTGTTCGTCGGCAGACGCCTGCAAGGTACGCCAATATTCATCCGCCGACTGCGCCGAAGCCGCCGCACTGCGTTGACGCACGGCACGCTCGATGATCGCCGGACCGACCGACGTCACGTCAAGGCCGATGCGCTCTTTGAGGAAATCGAAAAAACGCTGGTCGCTGGTCATGGCCGGCCCTCAAGCAGCGTCAGGTCCAGAGGTGGCGTCGGAAACAGCAGCGCACGCACCGAGGTATCCAAGAGATCGGCGACTCGCACCCATTGCAACAGGCCGTGGGCATCTTCGCGCACCGGCCCCAGGTACGGGGCCTGGCGATTATCCAACCCATAAGGCTGAAAATCCGCCGGGTTGCAACGCAAGGTGTCCGTGGCCTGTTCCAGAATCAGCCCGAGCAGTTGCGCCTGTGCGCTTTCATCCGGTCGGTAATGCACCAGCACCAGCCGCGTGCTGGTGCGCGCTTGCGATGGCGTACCAAACGTCAAAGCACCAAGGTCGATCACCGGCACCACCGCACCGCGATAGGCAAACACCCCCGCAACCCATTGCGGCGCGTGGGCGATGGGTTTCAATGGCAGGCGCGGCAGCACTTCCGCCACTTCGATGGCCTGCAAGGCATAGCGCTCGCTGCCGATGCGAAACACCAGAAACAAGGCGTGCAACGCTGGCTTAACGGCGCTGCGTTTGGCCGTCATTTCGCTCATCAGACTTTGAATCGCGAAACGCCGCTGCGCAGCCCGACGGCCACCTGGCTCAATTCATCGATGGCGAAACTGGCCTGACGCAGGGATTCGACGGTCTGGCTGCTGGCATCGCCCAATTGCACCAGCGCATGGTTGATCTGCTCGGCACCGGTGGCCTGGGCCTGCATGCCCTCGTTGACCATCAACACCCGCGGTGCCAGTGCCTGGACCTGATGGATGATCTGCGACAGTTGCTCGCCAACCTGCTGCACTTCCGACATACCACGGCGCACTTCTTCGGAGAACTTGTCCATGCCCATCACACCGGCCGACACCGCCGATTGAATCTCGCGCACCATCTGCTCGATGTCATAGGTCGCAACTGCGGTCTGGTCGGCCAGGCGTCGCACTTCGGTGGCGACCACGGCAAAACCGCGACCATACTCGCCGGCCTTCTCGGCCTCGATGGCGGCGTTGAGCGACAACAGGTTGGTCTGGTCGGCGACCTTGACGATGGTCACCACCACCTGGTTGATGTTGCCCGCTTTCTCGTTGAGGATCGCCAGCTTGGCGTTGACCAGATCCGCCGCGCCCATCACCGAGTGCATGGTTTCTTCCATGCGCGCCAGCCCTTGCTGGCCGGAACCGGCGGCGACCGAGGCCTGATCGGCGGCGGTGGACACCTCGGTCATGGTGCGCACCAGGTCCCGCGATGTTGCGGCGATTTCACGGGAGGTCGCGCCGATTTCAGTGGTGGTGGCCGCCGTCTCGGTGGCGGTGGCCTGCTGCTGCTTGGAGGTGGCAGCGATTTCGGTGACCGACGTGGTGACCTGTACCGAAGAACGCTGCGCCTGGGACACCAGCGAGGTCAGTTCGGCCATCATGTCGTTGAAGCCGGTTTCCACTGCGCCGAATTCGTCCTTGCGCTCAAGATTCAAACGGCTGCTGAGGTCGCCGGTGCGCATGATTTCGAGAATTTTCACGATACGATTCATCGGCGCCATGATGGCGCGCATCAGCAACAGGCCACAGAGAGCCGCGGCCAGCACGGCGATCACCAGCGAGATACCCATGATGACTTTGGCGGTGAGCACTGCGTCATCAATGGCCGCGATATCGGCGTCCGCCACGGCCTTGTTATGACGAAGAATGTCACTGACCTTCATGCGACCCGCTGTCCAGGTCGGGGTCAGTTCAGCCGTGAACATGTTGATGGCCTCGGCGTTCTGGTTGCGTTTATGCAACTCGATCACCGCGGCCAGAATCCGGTGGTAGTCCTCATGGATTTTTTCGAAGGCTGCGTACTCGCGCTTGTCTTCTTCGTCGGTAATCGTTTGGCGGTAGAGCTCCATCTGCTCTGTCAACCGCGCAGCGTAGCCCTTGAAGTTGGCCGCTTCCTCTGCCGTGAAGCCCTGCCCTTGCTCGAGGCCGAGCATGGCCTGAATGTGTACATAGCTGTCGGACCACGCGCCCCGAATCATGGAGCTGTAATACAGCCCTGGCAGCGCATCCTCGCGCACGCTGGCTTCGCTGTCTTCGATCTTCAACAGCCGGGAATACGAGACGACCACCATCAGCAGCATGATGGCGATGATTACCGCAAAGCTCGCCAAAATGCGTTGGCGCAACGTCCAGTTCTTCACAGTCAGTCCTCGGGGCATATTCGAAATGCGGGGAGTATAGCCGAGGGCGCTGTTTCATTTATAAGACGGTTGCGCTCCACTTCGCATCCCGCGCAAAAAAGCGTGGGTGGGCTCTGGGGAGGGACTGTCCGTCAATTGGGAGGTCGGGTGTTAGGGGTAAATCGGTAGAAAGGGACGGTGGAATGGTCATTGAGCCGAACGCGGAGCGTCCGTTGAGGCATTCCCACGCAGAGCGTGGGAACGATCATGATCCTGAACGATGGCGTTTGCAGAACTTAAACAGCAGCCTGGCGAACCTGTTTCTCAAGTTCAGCCTTCAGGCCCGGCTCTAGTTTGAGTTGACGCGCGAGTTCGTCGAGGTAGGATTTCTCCATGAAGCTCTCCTCATCCACCAGCATCACACTGGCAATGTACATCTCGGCGGCCATTTCCGGGGTGCTGGCGGCGCGGGCGACATCGGCGGGGTCCAACGGTTTGTTGAGTTCGGCGTGCAGCCAGTGCTGCAGTTCCTGATCGTTGTCGAGCTTGGTGAACTCGCCTTCGATCAGCTCGCGCTCACGGGCATCAATGTGGCCATCAGCCTTGGCCGCCGCGACCAGCGCCTTGAGAATCGCCTGGCTGTGCTGCTCGACTTGCGCCGCGGGCAAGCGATCAAGGGTCTGCGGCTCGGTCTTCGGCGCCGTGCCCTGCTGAGCCTGCCAATTGCCATAGGCCTTGTAGGCAATCACGCCCAATGCCGCGAGGCCGCCATAGACCGCAACCTTGCCGCCGACCTTGCGCGCCTTCTTGTTGCCGAGTAACAAGCCCATTGCACCTGCCGCCAAGGCACCGCCACCCGCACCGGAAAGCAGACTGCCGAGGCCGCCCGAACCGCCGTTACCGCCGAGCAACCCGCCGAGAGCGCCACCGGACGGTTTGCCCTGCGCCCCGCCTGCCTTGTTCTGCAACAGGTCCTGACCGGACTTGAGCAGTTGATCGAGCAATCCACGGGTGTTCATTTTTTGCCTCCACTAAAAGGTTTGACCAAACCTTGAGGCCACCAGCCTAGATCGAAAGTGCCGCAACCTGACCTGCGAGAGTGCTTCCAGATGTTGCTCGAAGTCAGCCTGCCTTTCGTAAAAATGGATATACACTCGAACCTATCGATAAAAACCGCCCACTGGGTTTCCTCTCATGATGACCTTGCGTCAGATCCGTCATTTCATCGCCGTCGCCGAGACCGGTTCGATCTCCGCCGCCGCGCAAACCGCGTTCATTTCCCAATCGACCCTGACCCTGGCGATCCAGCAATTGGAGGAAGAGATCGGCGTCAGCCTGTTCAATCGCCACGCCAAGGGCATGACCCTGACCCATCAGGGCCACCAGTTCTTGCGTCAGGCGCACTTGATCCTTGCCACTGTCGACAACGCCAAACGCAGCCTGCAACAGAGCACCGACCAGGTCGCCGGGCAGTTGATCATCGGCGTGACCAGCCTGGTGGCCGGTTATTACCTGGCGGATTTGCTGACCCGTTTCCAGCGCGCCTACCCCAACGTCGAGATCCGCGTGATGGAGGACGAGCGCCCCTACATCGAGCATTTGCTGGTCAGCGGTGAGATCGATGTCGGCGTTTTGATCCTCTCCAACCTCGAAGATCGCCACGCCTTGCAGACCGAAGTGCTGACCCATTCGCCCCATCGACTGTGGCTGCCGGCCCAGCATCCACTGCTGGAGCACGACAGCATCAATCTCGCCGACGTGACCCGCGAGCCGCTGATTCAACTGAACGTCGACGAAATGGACCGCAACGCCCAACGGATGTGGACGGCAGCCTCGTTGCAACCGCGTATCACCTTGCGCACCGCCTCGACCGAAGCGGTGCGAAGCCTGGTGGCCGCGGGTCTGGGTGTTTCGATCCAGCCAGACATGACCTATCGCCCGTGGTCACTGGAGGGCGACATCATCGAAGCACGGCCCATTGCCGACTTGAGCCAGACCCTCGATGTCGGCCTGGCATGGCGCAGGGGCACGGCGCGGCCGGCGCTGGTCGACCCGTTTCTTACTGTTGCGCGGGAACAACCCCACGGCGGACGCAAGCCATCTATTTAATCGAATGCCACCTTCAGTATTTAGAATTTGTCGACCTCGGGGCCGCGCACTAGTCTTGCTGCATCTATATAAGACGGTCGGCCCCCCGGTCACAGGGGAACCGCATGGCCACACAAGAAAAGAGAACTCGAAGAATGACTGGTGCACAGACCCCGTTGTTCACCGCATTGTTGATCGATGGTGAATTGGTCGCCGGACAAGGCTGTGCCGAACCCATCATCAATCCGGCCACGGGCGAAATCCTCACGCAGATTTCCGAAGCCAGCACCGAACAAGTCGAAGCCGCCATCCTCGCCGCCCACCGCGCCTTTGCCGGTTGGTCCCGGACTACGCCGCAACAGCGCTCGAACCTGTTGCTGGACATCGCCAACGCCATCGAAAAAAACGCTGACCAGCTCGCCCGTCTCGAAGCCCTGAATTGCGGCAAGCCGCTGCACCTGGCCCGTCAGGACGACTTGAGCGCGACTGTCGATGTGTTCCGTTTTTTTGCCGGTGCAGTGCGCTGCCAGACCGGCCAGCTCAGTGGCGAATACCTGCCGGGCTACACCAGCATGGTGCGGCGCGATCCCATTGGTGTCGTGGCGTCCATTGCGCCGTGGAATTACCCGATCATGATGGCCGCGTGGAAAATCGCCCCGGCCCTGGCCGCCGGCAATACGCTGGTGTTCAAGCCCTCGGAGCACACGCCGCTGTCGATCCTGGCTCTGGCGCCAGCGCTGGCCGAGATCTTGCCGCGCGGTGTGATCAACATCGTGTGCGGTGGCGGCGAAGGGGTTGGCAGCCATTTGGTCAGCCATCCAAAAATCCGCATGGTGTCGCTGACCGGCGATATCGTCACGGGCCAGAAAATCCTCCAGGCCGCCGCCAAAACCCTCAAACGCACCCACCTCGAACTCGGCGGCAAAGCCCCGGTGATTGTCTGCAACGATGCCGACATTCAAGCGGTGGTCGAAGGCGTGCGCACCTATGGCTATTACAACGCCGGCCAGGATTGCACCGCCGCGTGCCGGGTTTATGCACAGGCCGGGATACATGACCGCCTGGTGGCTGAACTCGGTGCCGCCGTCAGCAGCCTGCGGTTTGCCGGCAAACGCGATGCCGACAACGAAATCGGCCCGCTGATCAGCACCCGCCAGCGCGACCGCGTGGCCAGTTTCGTCGAGCGTGCCCTCGGCCAGCCGCACATCGAACGGGTGACCGGTGCCGCGGTACATTCCGGCGCCGGGTTCTTCTATCAGCCGACGTTGCTGGCGGGCTGCAAACAAAGCGACGAAATCGTCCAGCGCGAAGTGTTCGGGCCGGTGGTCACCGTGACGCGTTTCGATGAGCTGGAACAAGCGGTGGACTGGGCCAACGATTCCGAATACGGCCTGGCGTCATCGGTCTGGACCCAGAACCTGGACAAGGCGATGCAGGTCGCCGCGCGGTTGCAGTACGGCTGCACCTGGATCAACAGCCATTTCATGCTGGTCAGCGAAATGCCCCATGGCGGGCTCAAGCGCTCGGGTTATGGCAAAGACCTGTCCAGCGATTCGCTCCAGGACTACAGCGTGGTGCGCCACATCATGGCGCGCCACGGGCAACATCTCTGACTACGCTAATAACAAGCCGCCAACGGCATGCTTCACCACGTTCAAAACTGCCCCGACCATAATTTGAAGAAGAGGGAATACCCATGTTCGTGCACAAGACCGCACTGCTCAGTGCAATCACCACGGCGCTGCTGGCCAGCGCCAGCCTCCAGGCCGCCGAGCCGCTGAAAGCCGTCGGTGCCGGCGAAGGCCAACTGGATATCGTGGCGTGGCCCGGCTACATCGAACGTGGCGAAAGCGACAAGGCCTACGACTGGGTGACCGGTTTCGAGAAGGAAACCGGCTGCAAGGTCAACGTGAAAACGGCGGCGACCTCCGATGAAATGGTCAGCCTGATGGCCAAGGGTGGTTATGACCTGGTCACCGCCTCCGGCGACGCCTCGCTGCGGCTGATCGGTGGCAAGCGTGTGCAGCCGATCAACACGGCGTTGATCCCGAACTGGAAAAACCTCGATCCTCGCCTCAAGGATGCGCCGTGGTACGTGGTCAACAACCAGACCTACGGCACCCCATATCAGTGGGGGCCGAACGTGCTGATGTACAACACCAACGTGTTCAAGACTGCGCCTGACAGCTGGGGCGTGTTGTTCAACGCGGAAAATCTGCCGGACGGCAAACCGAACAAGGGCCGCGTTCAGGCCTATGACGGTCCGATTTATATCGCCGACGCCGCGTTGTACCTCAAATCGGCCAAGCCGGAACTGGGCATCCAGAACCCCTACGAACTGACCGAAGCGCAGTACAAGGCCGTGCTCGATCTGCTGCGCGCCCAGCAGCCGTTGATCCACCGTTACTGGCACGACACCACCGTACAGATGAGTGACTTCAAGAACGAAGGCGTGGTCGCGTCCGGCGCCTGGCCGTATCAGGTCAATGGCCTGATCAACGAGAAGCAGCCGATCGCGTCGACCATCCCGAAAGAAGGCGCCACCGGGTGGGCGGACACCACCATGTTGCACGCTGACGCCAAA
Source organism: Pseudomonas sp. Sample_24 (assembly GCF_004307605.1). Taxonomy (NCBI): domain Bacteria; kingdom Pseudomonadati; phylum Pseudomonadota; class Gammaproteobacteria; order Pseudomonadales; family Pseudomonadaceae; genus Pseudomonas; species Pseudomonas sp. Sample_24. Next base: position 3,569 of record NZ_RCNW01000422.1, on the reverse strand, counting down.
CACCCGAACTGCGCCTACAAGTGGATGGATTGGTCGTTGCAACCGAAAGTCCAGGGCGACGTGGCGGCGTGGTTCGGTTCGCTGCCAGCCGTGCCGGCGGCGTGCAAGGAGAGTGAATTGCTCGGTGCCGAAGGTTGCAAGACCAACGGTTTCGACCAGTTCGACAAGATCGCCTTCTGGAAAACCCCGCAAGCCGAAGGCGGCAAATTCGTGCCGTACAGCCGCTGGACCCAGGACTACATCGCGATCATGGGCGGCAGGTAAGCCGCTCTCCCCTGTGGCGAGGGAGCTTGCTCCCGCCGGGTGGCGAAGCCGCCATCCCTGTGGCGAGGGAGCTTGCTCCCGCCGGGTGGCGAAGCCGCCATCCCTGTGGCGAGGGAGCTTGCTCCCGCTGGGTGGCGAAGCCGCCATCCCTGTGGCGAGGGAGCTTGCTCCCGCTGGGTGGCGA
>NZ_RCNW01000422.1:0-3111 GCF_004307605.1 Pseudomonas sp. Sample_24 | reverse complement strand
GGGTGGCGAAGCCGCCATCCCTGTGGCGAGGGAGCTTGCTCCCGCTGGGTGGCGAAGCCGCCCCAAAACCGGTCGATGCGGTTTTTCAGACAAACCGCATCAACTCTTTTGGGAGGGCTGCGCCCTCCAGCGGGAGCAAGCTCCCTCGCCACAGGAGCGGCGGCTTAGCTCCCTCGCCACAAAAAGCAATGATTCAGTTTTTTCAGAAGTCCAGGCAGGGCCGCTGCGACCGCCCTCGCCTTTTTGGAGCACCGCACCATGACGCTTGCAGTCCAGTTCACCAACGTTTCCCGTCTGTTCGGCGAAGTGAAAGCCGTTGACCGGGTTTCCATCAACATCCAGGACGGCGAGTTTTTCTCCATGCTGGGGCCTTCCGGCTCGGGCAAAACTACCTGTTTGCGCCTGATCGCCGGTTTTGAACAACCCAGCGCAGGCTCGATCCGCATTCATGGCGAAGAAGCCGCCGGGCTGCCGCCGTATCAACGTGACGTGAACACCGTCTTCCAGGATTACGCGCTGTTCCCGCACATGAACGTTCGCGACAACGTCGCTTACGGTTTGAAAGTCAAAGGGGTCGCCAAGGCCGAGCGCCTCAAGCGCGCAGCCGAAGCCCTCGACATGGTCGCCCTCGGCGGCTATGGCGAGCGCAAACCCGTGCAGCTGTCCGGCGGCCAGCGCCAGCGCGTGGCCCTGGCCCGTGCGCTGGTCAATCGTCCGCGTGTGCTGTTGCTCGATGAACCCCTCGGTGCGCTGGATTTGAAGCTGCGCGAGCAGATGCAAGGCGAGCTGAAAAAACTGCAACGCCAGCTCGGCATCACGTTCATTTTCGTCACCCACGACCAGACCGAAGCGCTGTCGATGTCCGACCGCGTGGCGGTGTTCAACAAGGGCCGCATCGAACAGGTCGACTCGCCGCGTAATCTCTACATGAAACCGGCCACCACCTTCGTCGCGGAATTCGTCGGCACCTCCAACGTGATCCGCGGTGATCTGGCGAAGCAAATCAGTGGCAATCCGCAGCCGTTCTCGATTCGTCCCGAACACGTGCGTTTCGCCGAAGGCCCGCTGGCCAGCCACGAAATCGAAGTCACCGGCTTGCTCCACGATATCCAGTACCAGGGCAGCGCCACCCGCTATGAACTGAAACTGGAGAATGGCCAGACCCTGAACATCAGCCAGGCCAACAATCAGTGGATCGACAGCAGCGCGCAGCACCAGACCGGGCAGCGCCTCAGTGCGCGCTGGGCGCGGGAAGCCATGGTCCAGTTGCACGACACCGTCGTCGGCGGGGTGTGAAATGAGCACCTTGGCTATTTCTCAAACCCAGTCGGGAGGTTCGCCGTTGCGCAGGTTTTCCAACCTGTTGTATCGCCGGCCCAACCTGTACCTGTCGATGCTGCTGGTGCCGCCACTGTTGTGGTTCGGTGCGATCTACCTCGGTTCGTTGCTGACATTGCTGTGGCAAGGCTTCTACACATTCGACGACTTCACCATGGCGGTCAGCCCCGACCTGACCCTGGCGAACTTCGCCGCGCTGTTCCAGCCCTCGAACTTCGACATCATCCTGCGAACCCTGAGCATGGCCATTGTCGTGTCGATCGCCAGCGCCATCGTCGCGTTCCCGATTGCCTACTACATGGCGCGCTACACCACCGGCAAGACCAAGGCGTTTTTCTACATCGCGGTGATGATGCCGATGTGGGCCAGCTACATCGTCAAGGCCTATGCCTGGACCCTGCTGTTGGCCAAGGGCGGCGTGGCGCAGTGGTTTGTGCAGCATCTGGGACTGGAGCCGGTCTTGCAGTTCGTGCTGGGCATTCCGGGTGTTGGCGGCAGCACCTTGTCGACCTCGCACCTGGGACGCTTCATGGTGTTCGTCTACATCTGGCTGCCGTTCATGATCCTGCCGATCCAGGCCTCGCTGGAACGCCTGCCGCCGTCATTGCTGCAAGCCTCCGCCGACCTCGGCGCCAAGCCGCGCCAGACCTTCATGCAAGTGATTCTGCCGCTGTCGATTCCGGGGATTGCCGCCGGTTCGATCTTCACGTTTTCCCTGACCCTGGGCGATTTCATCGTGCCGCAACTGGTTGGCCCACCGGGCTATTTTGTCGGCAGCATGGTCTACGCCCAGCAAGGTGCGATCGGCAACATGCCGATGGCCGCTGCGTTCACGTTGGTGCCGATCGTGCTGATCGCCATTTACCTGTCCATCGTCAAACGTCTGGGGGCCTTCGATGCACTCTGAAAAAGCCTCATTAGGCCTGCGCATTGCCGCCTGGGGTGGGTTGGTGTTCCTGCACTTCCCGATCCTGATCATCTTCCTGTACGCCTTCAACACCGAAGACGCGGCGTTCAGCTTTCCACCCAAGGGCTTTACCCTGAAGTGGATCGGCGTGGCGTTTTCGCGGCCCGATGTACTGGAAGCGATCAAGCTGTCGCTGCAAATCGCGGCCATCGCCACGGCGATTGCCATGGTCCTCGGCACGCTGGCGTCGGCGGCGTTGTATCGCCGGGATTTCTTCGGCAAACAAGGCATTTCGCTGATGCTGATCCTGCCGATTGCCCTGCCGGGGATCATCACCGGCATCGCCTTGCTGGCGACCTTCAAGACGCTGGGCATCGAGCCTGGGATGTTCACCATCATCGTCGGTCACGCGACGTTCTGTGTGGTGATCGTCTACAACAACGTCATCGCCCGCTTGCGCCGCACTTCGCACAGTTTGATCGAGGCCTCGATGGACCTCGGCGCCGACGGCTGGCAGACCTTCCGCTACATCATCCTGCCCAACCTGGGCTCGGCGTTGCTGGCCGGTGGCATGTTGGCGTTTGCGTTGTCGTTCGACGAAATCATCGTCACCACCTTCACCGCCGGCCATGAACGCACCTTGCCGCTGTGGCTGCTCAACCAGCTCAGCCGCCCACGGGACGTACCGGTGACCAACGTCGTGGCGATGCTGGTGATGATCGTGACCATGCTGCCGATTCTCGGCGCTTATTACCTGACGCGCGGTGGTGAGAGCGTGGCGGGGAGTGGCGGGAAGTAACTGACAACCCGATTCCCAATGTGGGAACCGAATTCCTGTGGGAGCTGGCTTGCCAGCGATGGGGCCG
>NZ_RCNW01000023.1:0-5004 GCF_004307605.1 Pseudomonas sp. Sample_24 | reverse complement strand
TTAGCGAATATTGTGTAGAAAGTGTTTCACAAAGGGTTACAGACGGCGCCTGCCAGAGTCGTAGGTAATGTAGTAAGTTAGGCCGGTGAATATCATGCGAAGCGCGCGCCACCAGCGGCGCTTGCTTCAGAGGGTAGTTAATTGAACGATATGGCAAAGAATCTGATCCTGTGGTTGATCATCGCGGCAGTCCTGGTGACGGTGATGAACAACTTCTCCAGCCCTAACGAGCCGCAGACCCTCAACTATTCCGACTTCATCCAGCAGGTCAAGGATGGCAAGGTCGAGCGCGTAGCCGTTGATGGTTACGTCATCACCGGCAAACGCACCGATGGCGACAGCTTCAAGACCATTCGTCCGGCAATTCAGGACAACGGTCTGATCGGCGACCTGGTGGATAACCATGTTGTAGTCGAAGGCAAGCAGCCGGAACAGCAAAGCATCTGGACCCAGCTCCTGGTCGCCAGCTTCCCGATCCTCGTGATCATCGCCGTGTTCATGTTCTTCATGCGGCAGATGCAGGGTGGAGCCGGCGGCAAGGGTGGCCCGATGAGCTTCGGCAAGAGCAAGGCGCGACTGCTTTCCGAAGATCAGGTGAAAACCACGCTGGCTGACGTTGCCGGTTGCGACGAAGCCAAGGAAGAAGTGGGCGAGCTCGTCGAGTTCCTGCGTGATCCGGGCAAGTTCCAGCGCCTGGGTGGTCGTATTCCTCGCGGCGTGCTGATGGTCGGTCCTCCGGGTACCGGTAAAACCTTGCTGGCCAAGGCGATTGCCGGTGAAGCCAAAGTGCCGTTCTTCACCATTTCCGGTTCCGACTTCGTCGAAATGTTCGTCGGTGTTGGTGCCAGCCGCGTTCGCGATATGTTCGAACAGGCCAAGAAGCACGCGCCATGCATCATCTTCATCGACGAAATCGACGCCGTCGGTCGTCACCGTGGTGCCGGCATGGGCGGTGGTCATGACGAGCGCGAGCAGACTCTCAACCAGTTGCTGGTAGAGATGGACGGCTTCGAAATGAATGACGGCATCATCGTGATTGCCGCAACCAACCGTCCAGATGTACTCGACCCTGCGCTGCTGCGTCCGGGCCGTTTCGACCGTCAGGTTGTGGTTGGTCTGCCGGATATCCGTGGTCGTGAGCAGATTCTTAAGGTCCACATGCGCAAAGTGCCGATGGGTGACGACGTCGCCCCGGCGGTGATCGCTCGTGGCACGCCTGGTTTCTCCGGTGCTGACCTGGCCAACCTGGTCAACGAAGCGTCGTTGTTCGCTGCCCGGGCCGGCAAGCGCATCGTCGAGATGAAAGAGTTCGAACTGGCCAAAGACAAGATCATGATGGGTGCCGAGCGCAAATCCATGGTCATGTCCGAGAAAGAAAAGCAGAACACCGCTTATCACGAAGCCGGCCACGCCATCGTTGGTCGCGTCGTGCCTGAGCATGACCCGGTCTACAAGGTCTCGATTATCCCGCGCGGTCGTGCGCTGGGTGTGACCATGTTCCTTCCGGAAGAAGATCGCTACAGCCTGTCCAAGCGCGCGCTCATCAGCCAGATCTGCTCGCTCTACGGCGGCCGTATCGCTGAAGAAATGACCCTGGGCTTCGATGGCGTCACCACGGGTGCCTCCAATGACATCATGCGCGCCAGCCAGATTGCGCGGAACATGGTGACCAAGTGGGGTCTTTCCGAGAAGCTCGGTCCATTGATGTACGCCGAAGAAGAGGGTGAAGTGTTCCTCGGTCGCGGTGGTGGTGGTCAGAGTGCCAGCTTCTCCGGTGAGACGGCCAAACTGATCGACTCCGAAGTGCGCAGCATCATTGACCAGTGCTACGGTACGGCCAAGCAGATCCTTACGGATAACCGTGACAAGCTCGATGCCATGGCTGATGCCCTGATGAAGTATGAAACGATTGATGCCGAGCAGATCGACGACATCATGGCCGGTCGTACACCTCGCGAACCGCGCGACTGGTCTGGTGGCACCGGTGCATCCGGCACGCCTCCAGCAGTACAGGGTGAGCGTCCGGAAACACCTATCGGCGGCCCGGCTGCTGACGTTTAAGGTTTGAAATGACTTCTGTTCAGTCCTCGACCCGGTTGCCTTGCGGCAACCGGGTTCTTGATTTGGCCCAGACGCATGTCATGGGTATTCTCAATGTCACCCCTGATTCGTTCTCCGATGGCGGCCAGTACAGCCAGCTCGATGCGGCCTTGCGCCATGCCGAGGCGATGGTGGCTGCTGGCGCGACGCTTATTGATGTCGGTGGTGAATCGACCCGGCCCGGCGCCAGGGCGGTTTCGCCGCTGGAAGAGCTGGAACGTGTAGCGCCGGTCGTCGAGCGGATTCATCGCGAGCTTGATGTGATTATCTCGGTTGACACCTCGACTCCCGCCGTCATGCGTGAAACCGCGCGACTGGGAGCTGGCTTGATCAACGATGTACGCTCGTTGCGTCGCGATGGTGCCCTGGATGCAGCCGCTGCGACCGGCTTGCCCGTGTGTCTGATGCATATGCTCGGTGAGCCGGGCGACATGCAGGACAATCCGCACTACCTGGACGTCACGAGAGAAGTGGGCGAGTTTCTCGCCGAGCGGATGGTCCAGTGTGAGGCGGCGGGCATAGCCAGCGATAAGATCATTCTCGATCCTGGCTTTGGCTTCGCAAAGACCTTGCAGCACAACCTGAGCTTGTTCAAACATATGGATGCCTTGCATGCCTTGGGGCGCCCCCTGTTGGTTGGGGTTTCGCGAAAAAGCATGATTGGGCAGGCGTTGAATCGTCCGGTAGGTGAGCGCCTGTATGGCGGTCTTGCCCTCGCGGCGCTGGCTTCACATAAAGGTGCGCGTATATTGCGCGTCCACGATGTAGCCGAAACAGTCGATGTGGTGAGGATGATCGCCGCAGTGGAATCAGCCGAATAAGAATGATGGAGCGTTTATGAGTAGGAAATATTTTGGTACTGACGGCATTCGTGGTCGAGTCGGTGAATACCCGATTACTCCTGACTTCATGCTCAAGCTCGGCTGGGCCGCGGGAATGGCGTTCCGCAAGATGGGCGCTTGCAAGGTGCTGGTCGGCAAGGACACCCGGATCTCAGGGTATATGTTTGAGTCGGCACTTGAGGCGGGCCTGACTTCTGCGGGCGCCGATGTGATGCTTCTGGGGCCGATGCCGACTCCCGCTATCGCTTACTTGACGCGTACGTTCCATGCAGAAGCCGGTATCGTGATCAGTGCATCGCACAATCCTCATGACGATAACGGCATCAAGTTTTTCTCCGGCAAAGGCACCAAGTTGCCGGATGAAGTTGAGCAGATGATCGAAGAGCTGCTGGACACGCCCATGACAGTGGTTGAGTCGAGCAAGATCGGCAAGGTCACGCGCATCAACGACGCCTCGGGTCGTTATATCGAGTTCTGCAAGAGCAGTGTGCCTACGGGGACCAGTTTTGCAGGGCTGAAAATCGTTCTCGACTGTGCCCATGGTGCGACTTACAAAGTGGCGCCGAGCGTGTTTCGCGAGCTGGGTGCTGATGTCGTCGTCCTGTCTGCGCAACCCAACGGCTTGAACATCAATGAAAATTGCGGTTCGACCCACATGGGGCAGTTGCAGGCTGCTGTGCTGGCTGAGCACGCCGACTTGGGAATTGCATTCGATGGTGATGGTGACCGTGTTTTGATGGTCGATCACACCGGCACTGTCGTCGATGGTGACGAGCTGCTTTACATTATCGCCCGCGACCTGCATGAGCGTGACAAGCTTCAGGGTGGAGTGGTCGGGACGTTGATGAGTAATCTGGGGCTGGAATTGGCCCTGGCGGACCTGGCGATTCCATTTGTACGTGCCAACGTCGGCGATCGATATGTAATCGCTGATCTGCTGGAGCGCAATTGGTTGGTTGGCGGCGAGAACTCGGGCCATATCGTTTGCTTCGGTCACACCACTACGGGTGATGCGATCATCGCCGCGCTGCAGGTTCTGATGGCGCTCAAGACGCGCTCCGAGAGTCTGGCGCAGTCGCGTCAAGCGCTGCGCAAGTGCCCTCAAGTGTTGATCAATGTGCGGTTTGGTGGAGGAGCTAGCCCGCTTGATCATCCTTCGGTGAAGCAGGCAAGCGAACGCGTCACAAGCGCTATGGCCGGGCGCGGCCGTGTGCTGTTGCGCAAGTCGGGAACAGAGCCTTTGGTGCGCGTCATGGTCGAAGGCGAAGACGAAACGCAGGTTCGTGGTTACGCCGAAGAGCTGGCAAAACTGGTAAGTGAAGTTTCTGCCTGAATTCGGCTTGCCAGCCTTGATTGTGTTGGGTAACATCTGCGCCCACTTTGACCGACGAGGTACAGCATGCGTCGCCCTATGGTAGCTGGTAACTGGAAGATGCACGGTACCCGCGCCAGCGTCGCTGAGCTGATCAACGGCCTTCGTGACTTGGCCTTGCCGAGCGGTGTTGATGTAGCGGTATTCCCGCCTTTGTTGCATGTCAGCCAAGTGGTTGATGGCTTGAAAGGAAAGTCGATTTCGATCGGCGCGCAGAATTCTGCAGTGGAATCCGGGCAAGGTGCACTGACCGGCGAGGTCTCGCCAAGTCAGTTGGTGGATGCAGGTTGTTCCCTGGTGCTTGTCGGGCACTCGGAGCGTCGCCAGATTATGGGCGAGCAGGACGCAACGCTGATCCGCAAGTTCGCAGCGGCACAGGCAAGCGGCTTGATTCCGGTGTTGTGTGTAGGGGAGACCCTCGAGCAGCGCGAAGCGGGGAAGACCGTTGAGGTTGTCTCGCGTCAGCTGAGCAGCATCATCGACGAGCTGGGTGTCGGTGTTTTTGCAAACGCAGTAATTGCTTACGAGCCGGTCTGGGCCATTGGTACCGGGCTGACTGCTTCGCCGCAACAGGCGCAGGATGTGCATGCAGCCATTCGTGCCCAGTTGGCGGCAGAAAATTCTGAAGTCGCACAAGGTGTGCGGCTTCTATACGGCGGCAGCGTGAAGGCGGCCAATGCGGTCGAACTG
>NZ_RCNW01000411.1:0-5014 GCF_004307605.1 Pseudomonas sp. Sample_24 | reverse complement strand
CGTCTCGGTGGCGAAGTGCGTCATCAGTGCTGGGGCCGCGACCTGCTCAACCTGCCTGAAGGTGACACCGGTTTTGGCGTGATCAAGCCGTCCGGCAGTGAACAGACCACGGCCATCATCACGGCTGACCAGATTCTGGTATTGCCGAAGGACAAGGACATGGCGCCGAAGATGTATCAGTACGAACTGGGCGCCAAACCGCGCGCCGAGGTTATACCGGATGCACCACGCACCGCCGAGTTGAAGACCAAGCTGGAAGCGTTCCTGCAGACAGCGACCAAAAGCCTGATCGATAACACGGCTGGTGTGGTGGACGGCACGCCGGACTAAACGCTGACGCAATAAAAAAGAGGCCTTGGAAAAGGCCTCTTTTTTTTGTCGATTAAATCGTCATATCTTGCCGAGTAACAACAGAATAATGATCACCACCAACACCACGCCGATGATACCGGACGGGCCATAACCCCAACTTCTGGAGTGCGGGAAGACCGGCAGACCACCGATCAGTAACAAAATCAGAATGATGAGTAGAATTGTGCCCATGTCTGTTTCCTTGCTGTAAGAGTTCAGGAATGACTTTGCCGTTATCAGTCAGCGGGAATGCCATTAATTCGAGCCGCTTAAAACTTCCGACCATGGCGCTTGAAAGAAAATTCCAAGTTTTTTTGCTGTTTTTCGAAACAAAGCCAATTCCAATTCTTTTTAGTTAGTTGATGCAGCCCTTCCGACGGTTTGCTCATGCCATTCAGCAATCTGATGGAGCGTGGGTCGCGCAATATCCTTCGCTACACTCGACGCATCTTCCCCGGAACAACAAGGCTGTTTGCTATGCAAAATCGCATGATGATCACTGGTGCAGGCTCTGGCCTGGGTCGCGAAATCGCGCTGCGCTGGGCGCGTGAAGGCTGGCAGCTGGCCTTGTCGGACGTCAGTGAGCCCGGCCTGCAGGAAACCCTGAAACAGGTACGCGAAGCGGGCGGCGACGGTTTCATCCAGCGTTGCGATGTCCGCGATTACAGCCAGCTGACTGCGTTCGCCCAGGCTTGCGAAGAGAAACTCGGTGGCATCGATGTCATTGTCAACAACGCAGGCGTGGCGTCGGGTGGGTTCTTCAGCGAACTGTCCCTCGAGGACTGGGACTGGCAGATCGCGATAAACCTCATGGGTGTGGTCAAGGGCTGCAAGGCATTCCTGCCACTGCTGGAAAAAAGCAAAGGCAAGATCATCAACATCGCGTCGATGGCAGCGTTGATGCAAGGCCCGGCCATGAGCAACTACAACGTGGCGAAGGCGGGTGTGGTGGCATTGTCCGAGAGTCTGCTGATCGAACTGGCTCAACAGGAAGTCGGCGTGCACGTGGTATGTCCGTCATTCTTCCAGACCAACTTGCTGGACTCTTTCCGAGGTCCGACCCCGGCCATGAAAGCCCAGGTTGGCAAGTTGCTGGAAAGTTCGCCGATCAGCGCCGCTGACATCGCCGACTACATCTATCAGCAAGTCGGTGCCGGCGAATTCATGATTCTGCCCCACGAGCAGGGCCGTATGGCCTGGGCATTGAAGCAGAAGAACCCGCAATTGCTCTACAACGAAATGACGCTGATGGCTGACAAGATGCGCGCCAAGGCCAAGCAAACCGCAGGCTGAACTTGCCGGCGAGCGATGGCATCGTTAGGGTGGCCGCCATCGGCCACTCTCATGAGACGTTCGCATGCTCAACTATCTGTGGTTCTTCCTGGCCGCGCTGTTCGAAATCGCCGGTTGCTTCGCCTTCTGGATGTGGTTGCGCCAGGGTAAAAGCGTCTGGTGGATCGTGCCGGCGCTGCTCAGCCTGACGTTGTTCGCCCTGTTGCTGACCCGCATTGAATCGACCTATGCCGGTCGTGCCTATGCCGCCTACGGTGGCATCTACATCATCGCCTCGATCGGCTGGCTGGCGGTGGTTGAACGGATTCGTCCGCTGGGCTCGGACTGGCTCGGGGTGGCGTTATGCGTGATTGGCGCCAGCATCATCCTGTTCGGCCCGCGATTTTCCGCCTCCTGAAACGGGCCTTGCTTTGCGCTGCACTGTAAGACGTTTCCGTCAGTGTGTTGGCCGCTGGCTGTAGGTTCAGTCTGGATTGCCGCTACTGCCTTGAAGGCCAAGCCTGCGCCGGGCATCTTCAAGGTTCGGTAAACCTGAAAGGACCAAGGCCATGCTTGTACTCAGCCGCGTAGTGGGCGAATTGATTTCCATCGGCGACAACATTTCCATACGCGTCGTCGCCGTCAACGGCAATAACGTGCGTTTCGGTGTCGAAGCGCCGAGAGAGGTCAATGTGCATCGCTCGGAGGTTTACGAGCGCATCAAGCGCAAGCTGCCCAAACAGAAAAAATCAGTCGAATAGATGTTTGGGCACGTCGTGCTTGAGCATGAGCTGGCATTGCTCGCTTTCCGGGTCGAAGACGATCAGCGCCTGGCCCTTGGTCAATGCCTGGCGGACCCGCAATACGCGGGTCTCCAGGGGCGTGTCATCACCATTGTCGGTGCCGTCACGGGTCACGAAATCCTCGATCAGGCGGGTGAGGGTGTCGACTTCAAGTTGGTCGTGGGGGATCAGCATAGGCACCTCGGATCAATCAATGGCGCGATGCTACGGCGGTTGGCAACACATCACCAGCAGGAGCTGCTGCAGGATCGCTAATTGTCGTTGCGCTGTCCCACCAGGCTGTCCACTGACGGCACCCGCGTATCGCTTTCCATCTGGGTGTCGTGCTCGATCTGATGACTGAAGCGGTCAAGTGACCCCGTGGCGGGTTGGGCATCGCTGGCAAAGACCGGTGGGCTGAGGATGTAGGCACCGAGCAGGCGACTCAGGGCCGCAAGGCTGTCGATGTGGGTGCGTTCGTAGCCATGGGTCGCGTCGCAGCCGAAGGCGAGCAGGGCGGTGCGGATGTCATGCCCCGCGGTGACTGCCGAGTGCGCATCGCTGAAGTAATAGCGGAACAGGTCACGGCGTACGGGCAAGTCGTTATCGCTGGCCAGGCGCAGCAGATGTCGTGACAAATGGTAGTCGTAAGGTCCGCCCGAATCCTGCATCGCGATGCTCACGGCGTGTTCGCTGGAGTGCTGGCCCGGGGCGACCGGTGCGATGTCGATGCCGACGAATTCGCTGACGTCCCACGGCAATGCCGCCGCCGCGCCGCTGCCGGTCTCTTCGGTGATGGTAAACAGCGGATGACAGTCGATCAGCAATTCTTCACCGCTGTCGACGATGGCTTTCAACGCCGCCAGCAGCGCCGCTACCCCGGCCTTGTCATCGAGGTGGCGGGCGCTGATGTGACCGCTTTCGGTGAATTCCGGCAATGGGTCGAAGGCGACGAAATCGCCGACGCTGATGCCCAGCGAATCACAATCGGCACGCGTCGCGCAGTAGGCGTCGAGGCGCAGTTCGACGTGATCCCAACTGATCGGCATTTCATCCACGGCCGTATTGAAGGCGTGCCCGGATGCCATCAAGGGCAACACACTACCGCGAATCACGCCGTTGTCGGTGAACAGGCTGACCCGGCTGCCTTCAGCAAAACGGCTGGACCAGCAACCGACCGGGGCCAGGGTCAGGCGACCGTTATCCTTGATCGCCCGTACCGCCGCGCCGATGGTGTCCAGGTGCGCGGATACGGCGCGGTCGGGGCTGTTTTTCTTGCCCTTGAGGGTCGCGCGGATGGTGCCGCGTCGAGTCATTTCGAAGGGAATGCCCAGCTCTTCCAGGCGTTCGGCGACGTAGCGCACGATGGTGTCGGTGAACCCGGTGGGGCTGGGAATGGCGAGCATTTCCAGCAGGACTTTTTGCAGGTACGTCAGGTCGGGTTCTGGGTATTTGATGGTCATGGAAACTCCTGATGGGGTGAGCACTGATCGTTCCCACGCTCTGCGTGGGAACGCCTCAACGGACGCTCTGCGTTCGGCTCTTCGGGACGCAGAGCGTCCCGGGCTGCATTCCCACGCAGAGCGTGGGAACGATCATGAACGAGGCCTAGACTGCCGGCTGACTATGCGGAAACAGCAAATCCACAAAGCGCTCGGCCGTCGGTTGCGGCTCATGGTTGGCTAGCCCGGCGCGTTCATTGGCTTCGATAAATACGTAGCCAGGCTGATCGGCGGCGGTCACCAGCAGATCCAGGCCGACCACCGGAATATCCAGCGCCCGGGCGGCTCGTATGGCAGCGTCCACCAGGGTCGGGTGCAGAATCGCGGTGACGTCCTCGAGAATGCCGCCGGTGTGCAGATTTGCCGTACGCCGCACGAACAGATGTTCGCCCGCCGGCAGGATGTTGCTGTAGTCGTAACCGGCAGCATTCAACGTGCGTTGGGTTTCCTGGTCGAGGGGGATTTTGCTTTCGCCGTCGGTAGCCGCTTGACGGCGTCGGCTCTGGGCTTCGATCAATTCGCCGATGGAATGTTGTCCATCGCCCACCACTTCCGCCGGTCTGCGAATGGCCGCCGCCACCACTTCAAAGCCGATCACCAGGATGCGCAGATCAAGACCCTCATGGAAGCTTTCCAACAACACACGATTGTCGAACTGGCGCGCTGACTCGATGGCTTGCTGGATGTCCTCGATGCTCTGCAAATCCACCGCCACGCCCTGGCCCTGTTCGCCGTCCAACGGCTTGACCACCACTCGATGGTGTTCGTCGAGGAACGCCAGGTTGTCATCGGCATTGCCCGCCAGTTGCTGAGCCGGCAGGTTCAAGCCGGCAGTCTTGAGCACTTTGTGGGTCAGGCTTTTGTCCTGGCACAGGCTCATGCTGATGGCGCTGGTCAGGTCGCTGAGCGATTCCCGGCAGCGAACCCGACGCCCGCCGTGGCTGAGGGTGAACATCCCGGCATCGGCGTCATCCACTTGCACATCGATGCCGCGGCGATGCGCTTCCTCGACAATGATCCGCGCATACGGATTGAAGGCCACCTCTGGCCCCGGCCCGAGAAACAGCGGCTGGTTGATGCCGTTCTTGCGCTTGATGGCGAAGGTCG
>NZ_RCNW01000028.1:0-5019 GCF_004307605.1 Pseudomonas sp. Sample_24 | reverse complement strand
GCGCCACGCAGAGATTCGAACGTGCGCTCGATCAGGTCTTCACGGCCCTGGGTCAACACCTGGATGGTGGTGTCGTCCGGGATGTGGTTGCCTTCGATCAGGGTGCGGACGAAGTCGAAGTCGGTTTGCGAGGCGGCCGGGAACGACGCTTCGATTTCTTTCACACCGACTTGCACCAGGGTTTTCCAGAAGCGCAGCTTCTTGACGGCGTCCATCGGTTCGATCAGCGACTGGTTACCGTCACGCAGGTCGGAGCTGCACCAGATCGGCGCGCTGGTGATGGTCTTCGACGGCCAGGTGCGGTCCGGAATGTCGATGGTCGGGAACGCGCGGTATTTCGAAGACGGGTCTTTGAGCATGCTCATCGGGAAATCCTTATTGTGTGGGCCGAAAAAAGGCGGCCTGCCGGTGGATCAAAAGTTCTTGGGGTAACGCTTGGGACGAGGCGCCGCGATTCAGCCCGGCAGTCGCGCGCTGACGAGGCACAAACTGCGGTGCTGGCGGAGCTGAATGAGGGTGTGAGAGGTTTTCATGCCTTCAACCCTAACCTTGGGGGTGAAGGATGGCAAGCGGTCGAAAAAAATTGAGAGGAATCCTCGCTAGCGCATCTTTATCGAGATTATATTGCGTTGATTCGCGTTGTTCTTTTGCTTGTTTGCGCAAGGTTTGGTCGATGCGCAATCGCCTGTGGTGCTGAAAGCTTCTGTAGGAGCGAGCCCTGCTCGCGATGGACGTCATCGATAACGAGCCATGCCTGAATGGTCGCGGTGCCTAAGCGTTTTTCGCCAGCAGGCTGGCTCCTACAGGGATTGAGGCGTATCCGGCACAAATTACTAAGGCTGAAATGCCCCAATGAAAATCGCTGGATCCACCCGCGCATCATTCAGGCTGATATTCCAATGCATGTGCGGCCCGGTTGCGCGGCCAGTCGCTCCGACTTTGCCGACCACTGCGCCGCGAGCCAGTTGCTGGCCGACCTTCACGTCGATCTTCGACATGTGACAGAACATGCTGATGAAGCCCTGACCGTGATCGACGAACACGGTGTTGCCGTTGAAGAAGTAATTGCCGAGCAAAATCACCTTGCCCGCCGCCGGGGTCTTGATCGGTGTGCCTGCGCCCACCGCGAAATCCAGACCGGAATGGGGATTGCGTTCTTCACCGTTGAAGAAGCGGCGCACGCCGAACTTGCTCGACAGCGGGCCGTTGACCGGTTTATCCAGCAGCAGGTTGCTTGGGGTGTTCGGGCTGAAGGTGCGATAGGCGGCAATCTGCTCGGCGAGTTCACGCTCGATGCGCTTGAGATTCTCCGGGTCCGGATTGACCTGCTGGGTGTTTTTCAAGGTGATGCGCTGTTCCGGGTATTTCTTGTTGCCGACAGTGAATTTCAGGTCGCGACCGCCGCTGCTGATGGATTGGGCACCCGGCTTGACCGTCAACGGCACGCCAACGATGGCCAGCCAGTTGTTCTGCTCCTTGACCACCAACACCGGTTTGCCCTGATAGCTGGCTTTCGGTGCTTGTGCCGCAACTCCCAGGTCGACGACGGCCACGCCGCCTGGCACCGGTTTGTTCAACAGGCGCGTGATGTAGCTGTCGGCATGGGCATTGAAGGTCAGGCACAACAGCAGCAGCGAAGCAAAAAAACGCGGCATGGATCAGTCCAGTAGAGAAAGGGTGACGGGTGTCAGGTGATTGTCTTCGACCCGCACTTGCAGTTCACCTTCACCGAGCTTGGCCTTGAGGCGCTGACCCGTATGGGTTTGCTTGGCGCTGCGGATCGCGTTGCCGCGTTCGTCGAGCAAAATGCTGTAGCCGCGGCCGAGGGTCGCCAGAGGGCTGACCACGTGCAACGTCTGCATCTGGCTTTGTAACTGCAAGCGGCGGCTTTTCAGACCCTCGCGGATGGCGCGGGGCAGGCGTTCGGCAAGGCTGTCGAGGCGTTGGCGCAGCATCGCCAGTTGCCGGCCGGGATGTTGCCCGGCGAGGCGGGTTTCCAGGCGGATCAGTCGCTCGCGTCGGGTGTTGAGGCTGCGTTCAAACGCGCGACGCATGCGCATGTCCAGATCATCCAGGCGTTGCGCTTGCTGACGCAGGCGTTCGCCCGGATGGCGCAGACGGCGAGAGATGCCTTCCAGGCGCAATCGATCACGCATCAGCCGGTCGCGCATGCGCATCACCAGTCGGCGATGCAGGCTTTCGACCCGGCGCACCAGGTCGCTGGAGTCCGGTGCCAGCAGTTCGGCGGCGGCGGATGGCGTCGGCGCGCGAACGTCGGCCACGAAGTCGCTGATCGAGACGTCGGTTTCATGGCCAACGGCGCTGACAATGGGCGTCACGCAGGCATCCACGGCGCGGGCCACGGCTTCTTCGTTAAAGCACCAGAGGTCTTCCAGCGAGCCACCGCCCCGGGCCAGGATCAACGCGTCGAAGCCACGGGCATCCGCCAGCTTCAGGGCGCGGACAATCTGTGCCGTCGCTTCGCGGCCCTGTACGGCGGTGGGAATCAGCGTCAGTTGCACTTGCGGCGCACGGCGGCGGAATACGCTGATGATGTCGCGGATCACCGCTCCGGTCGGCGAGCTGATGATGCCAATACGTTGCGGGTGCGCCGGCAATGGCACTTTACGTTCGGCACTGAACAAGCCTTCGGCGCTGAGTTTTTCCTTCAAGGCATCGAAGGCCAGGCGCAGCGCGCCGTCACCCGCTGGCTCCACGGTGTCGAGTATCAGCTGGTAATCGCCGCGTCCTTCGAACAACGAAACTTTGCCGCGCACCTTGACCGCCAGGCCGTCCTTCAACGCTTGGCGCACTCGCGCGGCGTTCTGCCGGAACAGCGCGCAACGCACTTGGGCGCCGCTGTCCTTGAGGGTGAAATACACGTGGCCGGACGCCGGGCGGGCGAGGTTGGAGATTTCGCCTTCGACCCAGATGTTGCTGAACACGTCTTCAAGCAACACCCGCGCGCGGCCGTTGAGCTGGCTGACGGTGAGGACTTCGCGGTCCAGGCCGAGTCTTGCAAAGGGATCTTTAATCATGGGGCGCAGTTTAAAGGCATTTGGTGGGCAATCTCCATGATCCGGCATAAATCCGTTGTGGAAGGTTTTTTTGTGGCAGCGAGTTGGCTCGCACAGGGTTAAAGTCGTCAGCGGTAATCAAGGATGACAAGGGGAATGAGCGTGGTTGAGTTGTTGACCCAATGGCCATTCGGCGCCATGGACTGGTTGATCATCGGCGCGGGCATCGCCCTGGCCTACATCGTATTCGGCATCGCCGGTTTCGGTACGGCGCTGGTCGCCGGGCCGATTCTGATTCTGTTCATGCCATTGTCGAAAATCGTGCCGCTGTTGGTGTTGCTGGATTTTGTCGCGGCGTTCGGCAACCTGTTGCCCTCGCGACGGGATGTGGCGAAACCGGAGTTGCTGCGGTTGCTGCCGTGCATGGCGCTGGGCTGCACCCTCGGGGTGATTTTCCTGCTGAACCTGAAATCCGATCTGTTGCTGCTGCTGATGGGGGTGTTCATCAGCGCCTACGCGGTCTACAGCCTGTGGATAAAAGTCCGACCGGAACAGTTGTCCGCCGCGTGGGCGGCGCCGATGGGGACAGTGGGCGGGATGTTCGGCGCGTTGTTTGGCAGTGGCGGTTTCTTGTATGCGATCTACCTGAACAGTCGGCTGCCCAAGGATGAAGCGCGGGCGACGCAAAGCGCGCTGATCAGTTGCAGCACCGTGGTGCGCTTGAGTCTGTTTGCGGTCGCAGGCGTGTATGCCGAACTGCCATTGCTGGTGTTGGCGCTGTGTCTGCTACCGGCAATGGCGCTGGGGTTGTGGATTGGCCGACGGCTGACCAAGCGCTTGTCCCGCGAGGCGTTCGTGCGGTTGGTGACCTGGTTGGTGCTGGCCAGCGGGATTGCCTTGATCGGGCGTTACCTCAGCACCTGATGCGCGGCGCTCTTGTAGGAGCATGGCTTGCCCGCGATAGCGATCTCACGGACGCCATCGCGGGCAAGCCTTGCTCCTACAGGAAAGCAACATGTGTCAGCTCAGTATCAATCGTTGTACTGGCTTAGCAACCGCTCAAGCCGCGCGCTAAGGCGTCGTTTGATTTCGGTTTCGATGTGCGGTGCGAAGTCGTCGATCACGTCTTGCATGATCAGTTGCGCGGCGGCGCGCAGTTCGCTGTCGAGGTACAGCAGCGCGTCGCCGTTCTTCTCGGCACTTGGCGCTGGTTGAGCGGCGGGCCTGGGGGGAGGTGTCGGTGCGATGGTCGGCGCAGGTTCGCTGACGGTGTCGAACAACATTGGGATCTGTTCCTGGTCACCGTCCTCGACCGTGTCGGTCAACAGCGGTGGTTGCAGGTTGTCATCGCCGAGCAATTGGCGGATCGACTCAAGGTCGTCCAGCAGATGCGCGGACTTTTGCAGCGGTTTTGGAGTGTCCATCGGAATGCTCAGAGTCGCTGTAAACGGTGATCTTGCAGAGGATAGCCCTGTTCGCGGTAGAAACGGAAACTCTCCCGCGCGGCCGCTTTGATCGTCGGATCTTCAACCACCACTTCCGCCACGCGGGCGAAGCGCTGGGCAAAGGCCGGGACTTTCAGGTCGAGGTTGACCAGCAGGTCCTGATGCTGACCGCAGTCGTCACCCAGACCCAGGACAATCAAACCGTCCGATTCACTTTCAGCAGGGCCGTGGGGCACAAAACTTTCGCCCTTGAAAGCCCACAGGCGTGCATCGAGATCATCACGCTGGGCGGCGTCGCTGCAATGCAGGTAGACGCGGTGGCCCATGCGCCAGGCTTTTTCGGTGAGCTTGCAGGCGAAGTCCAGGCGTGCCGAAGGATCGGCACTGGGCAGGATGTAAAAGTCGACTTTGGTCATTGCGGTTCCTGAGCCTGGGCGGCGTCAGCCGAAGCGACGCCGCCCAGGTTCATTGGTTTCAGGCTTTGGCGCGATCCAGCAGGTATTGGGTCAGCAGTGGAACCGGGCGGCCAGTGGCGCCCTTGTCCTTGCCGCCGCTGG
>NZ_RCNW01000357.1:0-42919 GCF_004307605.1 Pseudomonas sp. Sample_24 | reverse complement strand
GCGAAGAAGCGCTGGGGGAAATTTTCGGGGTCAGCCGCACCATCATTCGCCGCGCCTTGTCGCGCCTGGCCCATGAAAGCGTGGTGCTGTTGCGTCCGAACCGCGGTGCCGTGGTCGCCAGCCCGAGTGTCGAAGAGGCTCGGCAGGTGTTCATGGCCCGCCGTCTGGTGGAGCGAGCGATTACGGAATTGGCGGTCCAGCACGCCACCGCCGAGCAGATCGCCGAGTTGCGCCAAATGGTCAACGACGAACGCGACAGTTTTTCCCGTGGCGATCGTGGTGCCGGTATCCGTCTGTCGGGTGAGTTCCACCTGAAACTGGCCGAAGCGGCGAAAAACGCGCCGTTGATCAGTTTCCAGCGCAGCCTCGTGTCGCAGACCTCGCTGATCATTGCCCAGTATGAAAGCGGCAACCGATCCCACTGCTCTTATGACGAGCACACCCAGTTGATCGACGCCATCGAAGCGCGCAATGGTGAACTGGCGGTGGACCTGATGATGCATCACATGGATCACATCGACAGCAAGCTCAACCTCGATGAGGAAAGTGCTTCGGATGACCTGCATGCGGTGTTCTCGCACTTGTTGCAGACCAAGAAGCCAGGGCGATCGACTGCCAAGCTCTGACTTCCTGATACTGATCGTTCCCACGCTCTGCGTGGGAATGCCTCAATGGACACTTCGCGTCCGCTTCGGCAGGAACGCGGAGCGTCCCGGGCTGCATTCCCACGCGGAGCGTGGGAACGATCAAATCGCTGGCAAGCCAGCTCCCACAGGGACCGAGCTGAAACGCAAATTGTCTGGATCGTTCCCACGCAGAGCGTGGGAACGATCATGCACGCAATGCCTTAGCGCTGATGCACCAGATTCCCCGCCGCATAGGTCTGCAACACCGTCCGGTCATCCCCCAGCGTCATCAACACAAACAACGTTTCGGCGATGTTATTGGCCTGCTTCAGGCGATAGCCCAGCAGCGGCGTGGCGTTGTAGTCGAGCACCAGGAAGTCGGCGTCGGTACCCGGTTGCAGGTTGCCGATCTTGTCTTCCAGGCGCAATGCGCGGGCACCGCCGAGGGTGGCCAGGTACAGCGACTTGAACGGGCTCAGGCGCGCACCTTGCAGTTGCATGACCTTGTAGGCCTCGTTGAGGGTTTGCAGCAGCGAGAAACTGGTGCCGCCGCCGACATCGGTGCCGATGCCGACATTGAGTTTGTGCTTCTCGGCCATCGGCAGATTGAACAGGCCGCTACCGAGGAAGAAGTTTGAAGTCGGGCAGAACGAGATGGCCGAACCGGTTTCCGCCAGGCGCGCGCACTCTTCATCGCACAGGTGCACGCCGTGGGCGAACACCGAGCGTTCACCGAGCAATTGGTAGTGATCGTAGACGTCCAGGTAGCCCTTGCGCTCCGGGAACAGCGCCTTGACCCACTCGATTTCCTTGAGGTTTTCGCTGATGTGGGTCTGCATGTACAGATCCGGGTATTCGCTCAGCAACTGGCCGGCCAAGGTCAGTTGTTCCGGGGTGCTGGTCGGGGCGAAGCGTGGAGTCACGGCGTAGTGCAGGCGACCCTTGCCGTGCCAGCGCTCGATCAACGCTTTGCTTTCGAGGTAGCTCGATTCAGCGGTATCGGTCAGGTAGTCCGGGGCGTTGCGGTCCATCATCACCTTGCCGGCGATCATCCGCAGGTCGAGCTGCTCGGCCGCTTCAAAGAACGAGTTCACCGATTGCGGATGTACGCTGCCGAAAACCAGTGCCGTCGTGGTGCCGTTGCGCAGCAATTCCTTGATGAAGATATCCGCGACTTCGTCGGCATGGGCCTTGTCGGCGAACTGGCTTTCGCACGGGAAGGTGTAAGTGTTGAGCCAGTCCAGCAATTGTTCACCGTAGGCACCGACCATGCCGGTTTGTGGCAGGTGGATGTGGGTGTCGATAAAGCCGGGGGTAATCAACGCGTCCTGATAATGGGTGATTTCGATGTCTGCAGGCAGCGTCGGCAGCAAATCACTGGCGTGGCCAAGTGCGCTGATTTTGCCGTTATCAACCACCAGCAAGCCGTCCTCGAAATATTCATACGAGGCTTCGATGCCAACGATGGCAGGGTCGGCGATGCTGTGCAGGATGGCGGCGCGGTAGGCTTTGCGAGTCAGTGGCATGAGCGTTCTCAATGGGAGGCTTGGCTGCGGCGTGACGCAGGCAGCAGTTTGGCAATCGATCCGGCGCTGGCGGTGTGCTGGCCGAAGTTCGCGTTGTAAGTGGCGATGATCTCGCCGGCGATGGAGATGGCGATTTCCACAGGCAACTTGCCTTTGACTTCGCCGATGCCCATCGGGCAGCGCATGCGTTGCACGACGCTGCTGTCGAAGCCGCGATCACGCAGACGATGTTCGAACTTGACCCGTTTGGTCTTCGAACCGATCAGGCCGAAGTAGGCGAAATCGTTGCGCTTGAGAATCGCGGCGGTGAGTTCGAGGTCGAGCTGGTGATTGTGGGTCATGACGATGCAGTAGCTGCCGGCGGGCAGGTCGTCGATTTCATCCACCGGTTCTTCGGCAACGATCTTGCGAACGCCGTGGGGGATCTGCTCTGGAAACTCATCATCGCGTGAGTCGATCCAGCGCACGCGGCAGGGCAGGCTGGAGAGCAATGGCACCAGCGCCCGGCCGACGTGGCCGGCGCCGAACACAGCGATTTGCGCTTGCACCTGGCCCATCGGTTCAAACAGCAAAACGGTGGCACCGCCGCAGCACTGACCAAGGCTGGCACCGAGGCTGAAACGCTCCAGATGCGTATCCTGCTTGCCGCTGGCGAGCATCTCGCGAGCGATCTGCATGGCCTTGTATTCCAGGTGCCCGCCACCGATGGTGTCGAAGGCCTGACGGGCGCTGATGACCATCTTCGAGCCGGCATTGCGCGGAGTCGAGCCGAGCTCTTCGATGATCGTCACCAACACGCAGGGCTCACCCTGGTTTTGCAGGTCGGCGAGGGCGTCGATCCAGTTGTACATGTTTCACCTCGACATCTGTGTGTCAGATCGTTCCCACGCTCCGCGTGGGAATGCATCACTGGACGCTCCGCGTCCGCTGTTCAGGATGCGACGCGGAGCGTCGCCGGCTGCATTCCCACGCAGAGCGTGGGAACGATCATCAGAGCGAAGCCAGTTCGGTTTCAGCTTCGACAGCCTTCGTCGCCTTCAACTGGCGCATCTGCTCGCAACCCCACAACACCCGTTCCGGCGTCGCCGGAGCGTCGATCTTCGGTTGATGCTTGTAGTCACCCAGGCTCGCCACGGCGTCTTTGATCGCACACCACGCGGCGATGCCGAGCATGAACGGCGGCTCACCCACGGCCTTGGAATGGAACACCGTGTCTTCCGGGTTCTTGCGGTTTTCCACCAGCTTCACCCGCAGGTCCAGCGGCATGTCCGCCACGGCCGGGATCTTGTAACTGGCCGGGCCGTTGGTCATCAGCTTGCCCTTGTTGTTCCACACCAGCTCTTCCATGGTCAGCCAACCCATGCCCTGGATGAAACCACCCTCGACCTGACCAATGTCGATGGCCGGGTTCAACGACGCGCCGACGTCGTGGAGGATGTCGGTGCGCAGCATCTTGTATTCGCCGGTCAGGGTGTCAACCAGCACTTCGCAGCACGCCGCGCCAAAGGCGAAGTAGTAGAACGGACGGCCACGGGCCTGGCTGCGGTCATAGTAGATTTTCGGCGTCTTGTAGAAGCCGGTGCTCGATAGAGATACCTGGGCGAAATAGGCCTGCTGTATCAACGCTTCGAAAGTCAGGATGTGGTCGCGAACCCGCACGTGGCCGTTGTGGAATTCGACGTCCTCTTCGCTGACCTTGTATTGGCGGGCGGCGAATTCCACCAGGCGCTGCTTGATGGTTTCGGCGGCGTTCTGCGCGGCTTTGCCGTTCAGGTCGGCGCCACTGGACGCTGCGGTCGGCGAGGTGTTCGGTACCTTGTCAGTGTTGGTCGCAGTGATTTGCACGCGGTCCATTTCCACCTGGAACACTTCGGCCACGACCTGCGCGACCTTGGTGTTCAAGCCCTGGCCCATTTCGGTGCCGCCGTGGTTCAAATGGATGCTGCCGTCGGTGTAGACGTGCACCAGAGCGCCGGCCTGGTTGAGGAAGCTGGCGGTGAAGGAAATGCCGAATTTCACCGGAGTCAGCGCCAGGCCTTTTTTCAGGATCGGGCTGTTGGCGTTGTAGCGACGGATCGCTTCGCGGCGCTCGGCGTACTGGCTGCTTTCTTCCAGTTCGGCGGTCATTTCCTCGAGCATGTTGTGCTCGACGGTCTGGTAGTAATGGGTGACGTTGCGCTCGGTCTTGCCGTAGTAGTTGGCTTTGCGTACGGCCAGCGGATCGAGGGCCAGATGCCGGGCGATGGCGTCCATCACCTCTTCGATGGCGACCATCCCTTGCGGGCCGCCGAAACCACGGTAAGCGGTGTTCGACGCGGTATTGGTCTTGCAACGGTGACCGTTGATGGTCGCATCACCGAGGTAATAAGAGTTGTCGGAGTGGAACATCGCGCGGTCGACGATCGAGGCCGACAGGTCTGGCGAGCAACCGCAGTTGCCGGCCAGTTCCAGGGCGATGCCGTGCAGGCGGCCGGTGCTGTCGAAGCCGACGTCGTACTCGACATAGAACGGGTGACGCTTGCCGGTCATCAGCATGTCTTCGACGCGCGGCAGGCGCATCTTGGTCGGCTGGCCGGTCAGGTGCGCGATCACCGCGCACAGGCACGCCGGGCTCGCCGCCTGGGTTTCCTTGCCGCCGAAACCACCGCCCATGCGGCGCATGTCGACGACGATCTTGTTCATCGACACGTCCAGCACTTCAGCCACCAGCTTCTGCACTTCGGTGGGGTTTTGCGTGGAGCAGTAGACGATCATGCCGCCGTCTTCGGTCGGCATCACCGAAGAGATCTGGGTTTCCAGATAGAAATGCTCCTGGCCGCCGATGTGCAGCGTGCCCTGGATGCGATGTTCGGCGGTGGCCAGCGCCGTGGCTGAATCGCCGCGCTGATGGGTGTGGCTGTCGAGCACGAAGTGGCGTTTGCGCAGTGCTTCGACCACGTCAAGCACGGGTTCCAGGTCTTCGTATTCGATGATTGCGGCCATCGCTGCCTTGCGGGCGGTTTCCAGATCCTTGGCGGCCACGGCCAGCACCGGCTGCCCGACGAACTGCACGTCATCAATGGCCAGGAGCGGATCACCGGGCAACAGTGGGCCGATGTCTTTCAGGCCTGGTACGTCTTCGTGGGTGATGGCGATGCGCACGCCCTCGAAGGCGTAGCAAGGCTGGGTGTCGATGCTGATGATCTTCGCGTGGGCGCGGTCCGACAGGCGCGCGTAAACGTGCAACTGGTTGGGAAATTCCAGGCGATCATCAATGTACTGCGCTTCACCGGACACATGCTTGGCCGCGCTGTCGTGCTTGACGCTGCGACCGACACCGGTGGTCAGGTCCTTGGCGAACAGTTCAGCCAGTTCGGCCTGGGTCTTCTCTACGGCGTGATGATTAGACATAAGCGGTCACCCGAGTCTCGATGTGCGGTGTTTGCAGTTCAATGAAGTATTTGCGCAGCAGGTTTTGCGCGCTGAGCAGGCGATATTCCTTGCTGGCGCGAAAATCCGAGAGCGGCGTGAAATCTTCGGCCAGTGCGGTGCAGGCGCGTTCGATGGTGGCATGGTTGAACGGCGAGCCGAGCAGCGCCGCTTCACAGGCTGCGGCACGTTTCGGAATGGCCGCCATGCCGCCGAACGCCACGCGGGCTTGCGCGACGATGCCGTTTTCCAGGCGAATGTTGAAGGCGGCGCACACGGCAGAGATGTCGTCGTCCAGACGCTTGGAGACTTTATAGGCGCGGAACAGATTCTCGACGCTGGCGCGGGGCACGATGATCTTCTCGATGAACTCGCTTTCCTGACGCGCGGTCACGCGGTAATCGATGAAGTAGTCCTCCAGCGCCAGGGTACGGCGGGTTTCGCCTTTGCACAGAACGATTTGCGCGCCGAGGGCGATCAACAGCGGAGGCGAATCGCCGATGGGCGAGGCATTGCCGATGTTGCCGCCCAGCGTGCCCTGGTTGCGGATCTGCAAGGACGCGAAACGCTGCAGCAGTTCGCCGAAATCCGGGTATTCAGCCTTCAAGGCTTCATAGCAATCGGAGAGGGCGGTGGCGGCACCGATTTCCAGGCGGTCGTCGAAACGCTCGATGCGCTTCATTTCGGCGACGTTGCCGACATAGATCATCACCGGCAGGGTGCGGTGGAACTGCGTGACTTCCAGCGCCAAGTCCGTACCGCCGGCCAGCAGGCGGGCCTGCGGGTAAGCGTCGTAGAGATCGGCCAGGTCGGCCACGGTCAGCGGCACCAGGCAGCGTTTGTCGCCGCTGTTGAGTTCGCCGATGTCGGTCGGTGCGATGGCTTTCAAGCGGGCAATGGTGTCCGCTTCACGCGCATCGAACTGATCCGGTTGTTTACCGCAGCAGGATTGTTCGGCGGCTTCGAGAATCGGCCGATAGCCGGTGCAACGGCAGAGGTTGCCGGCCAGGGCTTCGTGGGCTTTGTGGGAATCGGGCGCTTCGCTGTTCTTTTGCAGGGCGAACAACGACATCACGAAGCCCGGTGTGCAGAAGCCGCACTGTGAGCCGTGGCACTCGACCATGGCTTTCTGCACGCTGTGCAGTTCACCTTTGTGCTTGAGGTCTTCAACGCTGATGAGTTGTTTGCCATGCAGTGACGAAACGAACGTCAGGCATGAGTTGAGGCTGCGATAACGGATGTGTTCGCGACCGGTGTCATCCGTCTGCAATTCGCCGACCACCACGGTGCACGCGCCGCAGTCACCGCTGGCGCAGCCTTCTTTGGTGCCGGGCTTGCCCACATGGTCGCGCAAATAGTTGAGCACGGTCAGGTTCGGGTCCAGGGCGTGCTCGCTACGGAGTTCCTGGTTTAGTAAAAACTGGATCACGGAAGGCCTCGCAGACTCATTATTGTTGTTAACCGACGTGAACCGAATTTAGCAGGTCTGACTTTTCGGTCAATGATTTTCTGACTTAAAGGTCAGGAAAATGCATTTTGTCGACTCACAACTGTTTCTTCATTATTGACCCTCGCAGGCCAGCCTGCTTTTTGCTTGAATCGTGCCAAAACCCCCGCCAGGGCTGTGCGCCATGACGTATCAATTGCGCTACACTGCGCCGCTTGTGCAGATCGAACAGTTTGAAGGACAACCATGACGTTCAAGGCGCCGGACAGCCTCGCCGAGCAAATCGCTCACCACCTCGCCGAACGCATCATTCGCGGCGAAATGAAGCCCGGGGAGCGCATCCAGGAACAGAAGGTCACGCTGGCACTCAATGTCAGCCGCGGCTCGGTCCGTGAGGCCTTGCTGATCCTTGAGCGTCGCCACCTGATTGCGATCCTGCCGCGACGTGGCGCCCACGTGACCGAGCTCACCGCGCACAAGGTACGGAGCCTGTGCACGCTGATGGGCGAGATGTACATCCTGCTCGCCAATGCCGTGGCCACCGGCTGGAAAGTCCAGGCCGACCTGGCGCCGTTCGTACAGATTCAGCAGCGGCTTACCGCCAGCTACGAACGCCAGGACATCCATACCTTCGTCGATGAAAGCTTCAATGTGATGCGCGCCACGTATTCGTTCGCCAACAATCCGTATTTGCAGGAAACCGTCGAGAATCTGCAGCCGGCCATGAGCCGTGCCTATTTCCTTGCCCTGGATCAGCGCAAGGCCTCGATGAGCGAATATCTGGAGCTGTTCGAGCGTCTGCTCGCGGCAGTGATTGCCCGGGACTACGCTCAGATCCGCGAAGTGCTGATCGCCTACGGCCAGCGCAGCTGCGATCTGGTGATCTCCGCCCTGACGGACGCCTGATCTTGCGGCTCAAATGCATCAAGCTGGCGGGGTTCAAATCCTTCGTCGATCCGACCACGGTGAACTTCCCCAGCAACATGGCGGCGGTGGTCGGACCCAATGGTTGCGGCAAGTCGAACATCATCGACGCCGTGCGTTGGGTCATGGGCGAGAGTTCGGCCAAGAACCTGCGTGGCGAGTCGATGACCGACGTCATCTTCAACGGCTCCACCAGCCGCAAGCCAGTGAGCCAGGCGAGCATCGAGCTGGTGTTCGATAACTCCGACGGTACATTGCTCGGCGAATACGCCGCTTATGCGGAAATTTCCATTCGTCGCAAAGTGACCCGCGACAGCCAGACCACCTATTACCTCAACGGCACCAAATGCCGTCGCCGCGACATCACTGACATCTTCCTCGGCACCGGCCTCGGCCCGCGCAGCTACTCGATCATCGAGCAGGGGATGATCTCCAAGCTGATCGAGTCCAAGCCCGAAGACCTGCGAAACTTCATCGAAGAAGCCGCGGGCATTTCCAAGTACAAGGAGCGCCGGCGCGAGACCGAAAACCGCATCCGCCGCACCCACGAAAACCTCGAACGCCTGACTGACCTGCGTGAAGAGCTGACGCGTCAGCTGGAACGCTTGCACCGCCAGGCCGAGGCGGCCAAGAAATATCAGGAATGCAAAAGCGAGGAGCGTCAGCTCAAGGCGCAGTTGTCGGCACTGCGCTGGCAGGACTTGAACGATCAGGTCGGTCAGCGCGAAGCGATCATCGGTACCCAGGAAATCAGTTTCGAAGCCTTGGTGGCCGAGCAGCGCAACGCCGATGCCAGCATCGAGCGCTTGCGCGATGGTCATCACGAGCTCTCTGAACGCTTCAATCTGGTGCAGGGACGCTTCTATTCGGTCGGCGGCGACATCGCTCGGGTCGAGCAGAGCATTCAGCATGGACAACAGCGCCTGCGTCAGTTGCAGGACGACTTGAAAGAAGCCGAGCGCGCGCGGCTGGAAACCGAATCTCACCTGGGGCACGACCGCACGTTGCTGTTGACCCTCGGCGAAGAGCTCGACATGCTCACGCCGGAACAGGAAGTCACCAGCGCCGCCGCCGAAGAGGCCGCCGCGGCACTGGAAGAATCCGAAACGACCATGCACGGCTGGCAGGAGCAGTGGGACACGTTCAATCTCAGCGCCGCCGAACCGCGCCGTCAGGCTGAAGTGCAGCAGTCGCGGATCCAGCAACTGGAAACCAGTCTGGAGCGCTTGGCAGATCGTCAGAAACGTCTTGGCGAAGAACGCGCGTTGCTCTCGGCAGACCCGGAAGACGCAGCGATCATGGCGCTCAGCGAACAGCTCGCTGAATCCGAGGCGACCCTCGAGGATTTGCAGACCAGTGAAGAAGCCCAGGTCGAAAAACTCGAGCAACTGCGTCAGCACTTGCAACAAACGCTGACGGCGCAGCAACAGGCCCAGGGCGACCTGCAGCGGCTCAATGGGCGTCTGGCGTCGCTGGAAGCCTTGCAACAAGCCGCGCTCGATCCCGGCACCGGCACCGCCGAATGGCTGCGCGAGCAGCACCTCGCGGATCGCCCGCGTCTGGCCGAGGGCCTGAAGGTCGAAGCAGGTTGGGAGCTTGCGGTGGAAACCGTCCTGGGCGCCGACTTGCAGGCCGTGCTGGTGGATGACTTCAATGATTTTGATCTGGCCGGGTTTGCCCAGGGCGATTTGCGCTTGCTCAGCCCCGCTGGCGACGGCGTGCGGGTGCCGGGCAGCCTGCTCGACAAGGTCGAGGCACAGATTGATCTGTCGCCTTGGTTGGGGCAGGTCAAACCGGTTGAAAATCTTGAGCAGGCGCTGACCTTGCGCGGGCAGTTGGGCGTGGGCCAAAGCCTGATCAGTCGCGACGGTTTCTGGGTTGGCCGGCATTTCCTGCGGGTGTGCCGGGCCAGCGAAGCAGAAAGCGGTGTGTTGGCCCGTGGCCAGGAAATCCAGGCGCTTGGCCTTGAGCGTGAAGAGCGCGAAGCCGCCGTCGAAAACCTCGAAAGCCAGTTGCAGAACCTGCGCGCGCAACAGCGCCAGCAGGAAAACGGCCGTGAACATTTGCGCCGTTTGCTGCAAGATGAAGCCCGTCAGCAGGGTGAATTGAAAGCCCAATTGTCGGCCGGTAAGGCCAAGGCCGAACAGTTGAGCCTGCGCCGCACTCGCCTCGATGAAGAGCTCATTGAGCTGGACGAACAGCGTGCGTTGGAACACGAAAACATCGGCGAAGCGCGTCTGCAGTTGCAGGAAGCTCTGGACAGCATGGCGCTGGACACCGAGCAGCGCGAATTACTGCTGGCCCAGCGCGACAGTCTGCGCGAACGCCTTGACCGGGTGCGCCAGGAAGCGCGGCAGCACAAGGATCACGCCCATCAACTGGCGGTGCGGTTGGGCTCGCTGAAGGCTCAGCACGATTCGACGCGACAGGCGCTCGAGCGCCTGGAAATGCAGTCTGAACGCCTGACCGAAAAGCGCGAGCAATTGAGCCTCAATCTGGAGGAGGGCGAGGCACCGCTGGAAGAGCTGCGTTTGAAACTTGAGGAATTGCTCGACAAACGCATGACCGTCGACGAAGAGCTCAAGACCGCACAGATCGCCTTGGAAGATGCCGATCGTGAACTGCGTGATGCGGAAAAACGCCGCAACCAGGCTGAGCAGCAATCACAGCTGATCCGCGGTCAACTCGAACAGCAACGCATGGAATGGCAGGCGTTGACCGTGCGCCGCAAGGCTTTGCAGGATCAGTTGCTGGAGGACGGCTACGATCTGCACGGCGTACTCGCCACGCTGACAGCCGAAGCCAGCGAGAAAGCTGCCGAGGAAGAGCTCGAACGCATTGCGGCGCGGATTGCGCGCCTCGGTGCGATCAACCTGGCGGCCATCGACGAATACCAGCAACAATCGGAGCGTAAACGTTATCTGGATGCCCAGGACGCCGATCTGGTGGAAGCACTGGAGACCCTGGAAAACGTGATTCGCAAGATCGACAAGGAAACCCGAAACCGTTTCAAGGATACCTTTGATCAGATCAATGGCGGTTTACAGGCGCTTTTCCCAAAAGTTTTCGGTGGCGGTCGCGCGTATTTGGAACTGACGGGCGAAGATCTACTCGATACAGGGGTAACGATCATGGCGCAGCCGCCAGGAAAGAAGAACAGCACCATCCATTTGCTCTCCGGTGGCGAAAAGGCCCTGACCGCATTGGCTCTGGTTTTTGCGATCTTCAAGTTGAACCCGGCGCCGTTCTGCATGCTCGATGAAGTTGACGCGCCATTGGATGACGCTAACGTTGGACGCTATGCAAGGCTGGTCAAGGAGATGTCGCAAACGGTGCAATTCATCTATATCACCCACAACAAGATCGCCATGGAAATGGCCGAACAACTGATGGGGGTGACGATGCATGAGCCCGGTTGTTCGCGTCTGGTGGCCGTGGATGTCGAGGAGGCGATGGCAATGGTGGATGCCTGAGTTGTATCTGTAAGACAGGTACTACAGGGTTATCGGACTTTTTTGCTTGCGTTGACTTGCTGGCTAATCGACATATTCGCGCTAGCCACAGTGACAGACGGTGTAAAGTTGCCTTTGGTCGTGCTAGTTTAATGTCAATTTTTCGTATACGTGGGCAAAACGCCTGTCAGAACATAGAGTTGGCGCCACGTTTTAAAGCGGTTTGCAGCTTGTAAACCCCTTATTTTTCAGCATTTTTTATAGAGGCACGGGATTACATGGAAATCGGTCTGCGCGAGTGGCTGATCGTCATCGGCATTATTGTCATTGCCGGTATTCTTTTTGATGGCTGGCGCCGGATGCGCGGCGGCAAGGGAAAATTGAAATTCCGTCTTGATCGAAGTCTGTCCAATCTTCCGGACGAAGACACCAGCGCCGAGTTGTTGGGTCCGCCCCGTGTGCTGGATTCCCACAAGGAACCGCAACTGGACGAACACGACTTGCCTTCGGTGAGCATGCCGGCACGTGAACCGCGTGAGTCGGGCTCCAAACGCGGCAAGCGTAGTCATGGCGAGCCGGCTCAGGGCGACATGAACCTCAGCCTGGATCTGGACGGCGGTCCGAGCTTCAGCAGTCGTGACGACGATTTTCCGGATGACACCAAACCCTCTCCATCGGTCAGCGAGAAAGAGCAGCCCCAGGCTGAAGAAGTGCTGGTGATCAGTGTCATTTGCCGCGACGCAGCAGGTTTCAAAGGACCGGCGTTGTTGCAGAACATCCTCGAAAGCGGCCTGCGTTTTGGCGAGATGGACATCTTCCATCGTCACGAAAGCATGGCGGGCAACGGCGAGGTGCTGTTCTCCATGGCCAACGCGGTCAAGCCAGGTGTGTTCGATCTGGACGACATCGACCACTTCAGCACTCCGGCGGTAAGCTTCTTCCTCGGTTTGCCAGGCCCGCGTCATCCCAAGCAAGCCTTTGACGTGATGGTGGCTGCAGCGCGCAAACTGTCGCAAGAGTTGAACGGCGAATTGAAAGACGACCAGCGCAGCGTGCTGACCGCCCAGACGATCGAGCATTATCGTCAGCGCATCGTCGAGTTCGAGCGCCGCGCCCTGACCCAGAAGCGCTGATATTGAATGGACGGGGCAGGCTTCTGTGACACAGGAGCTTGTTGTGGCGAGGGAGCAAGCTCCCTCGCCACAATGTCCATAGCCTTGAGCTACTGTACTTAGAAAATTGAGCAGCCTCGGCTGCTCTTTTGCTTTATGAGAGAACACCCATGACTGCCGCCAAAAACCGCATTCTAGAGCTGCGTACCGAGCTGGATCAGCACAACTATCGCTATCACGTGCTGGACGAGCCGAGCATTCCGGACGCCGAGTACGATCGGTTGTTTCACGAGCTCAAGGACCTGGAAGCCGCTCATCCAGAGCTGGTGACCAGTGACTCGCCAACCCAGCGAGTGGGCAGCGCGGCGTTGTCGGCATTCACTCAGGTGCGCCATGAAGTGCCGATGCTCAGCCTTGGCAACGCGTTCGAAGAAACCGACATGCGCGAGTTCGATCGACGGGTCACCGAGGGTCTGGATCTGCCGGTTGGCGATCTGTTCGGTGGCGGCGCGGCGGTGGAGTACAGCTGCGAACCCAAACTCGATGGCCTGGCGGTCAGTCTCCTGTATCAGGACGGCGTACTGGTGCGTGGCGCCACGCGCGGCGATGGCACCACTGGCGAAGACATCAGTGTCAACGTGCGCACTGTGCGCAACATTCCGCTGAAGTTGCACGGCACTGGGTGGCCGGCGACGCTGGAAGTGCGTGGTGAAGTGTTCATGTCCAAGGCCGGGTTCGAGCGGCTTAACGCCACGCAACTGGAGGTGGGCGGCAAGACTTTCGCCAACCCGCGCAACGCGGCGGCGGGCAGTCTGCGACAGCTGGATTCGAAAATCACCGCCAACCGGCCACTGGAGTTCTGCTGCTACGGCATTGGCCAGGTGTCGGCGGACATTGCCGATACACACATCGGCAATCTGCAACAGCTCAAGGCCTGGGGCTTGCCGATCAGCCATGAGCTGAAGCGGGCGAACGGGATCGATGAATGCCTGGCGTATTACCGCGATATCGGTGAGCGTCGCAATGCGTTGCCTTATGAAATCGACGGTGTGGTGTTCAAGGTCAATAGCATCGCTTCACAGCGGGAACTGGGTTTCCGCGCCCGCGAACCGCGTTGGGCCATCGCCCATAAATTCCCGGCCATGGAAGAACTCACCGAGTTGCTCGACGTGGAATTCCAGGTCGGTCGTACCGGCGCCGTGACGCCGGTGGCGCGACTGAAACCGGTCAAGGTTGCCGGCGTCACCGTCGCCAACGCGACGCTGCACAACATGGATGAAGTGGCGCGCCTGGGGTTGATGATCGGTGATACGGTGATCATCCGCCGAGCGGGTGATGTGATTCCGCAAGTGGTGCAGGTAGTGCTCGAACGCCGTCCGGATAACGCCCGGCCGGTGCAGATTCCCGAGCAATGCCCGGTCTGTGGTTCCCACGTCGAGCGTACGCAACTGGTCAAGCGCAGCAAGGGCCGCGAGACGGTCAGTGAAGGTGCGGTGTACCGCTGCGTCGGCCGACTGGCCTGTGGCGCGCAACTCAAGCAGGCGATCATTCACTTCGTCTCGCGACGGGCGATGGACATCGAGGGTTTGGGCGACAAGAGTGTCGAGCAACTGGTGGACGAAGGGTTGGTCAGTTCGCCGGCCGATCTGTATGCCCTGAAGTTCGACGACATCGTCGATCTGGAAGGCTTTGCCGAGGTGTCGAGCAACAAACTGCTCAGTGCCATCACCGACAGCAAGACGCCGGGGCTGGCGCGGTTCATCTATGCCCTCGGGATTCCCGATGTCGGCGAAGAGACGGCCAAGGTCCTGGCGCGTTCCCTCGGTTCGTTGGAGCGGGTGCAGCAGGCATTGCCACAAGTGCTCACGTATTTGCCGGATGTCGGGCTGGAAGTGGCCCACGAGATCCACAGCTTCTTCGAGGATGCCCATAACCGGCAAGTGATCACAGCTTTGCTCAAGCACGGGCTGCAGATCCAGGATCAGGGCGAACTCGGCGCCGAGTTCGCCGCCAGCACCACCCTGGGCGGTTTCCTCGACAAGCTGCACATTCCTTCGGTGGGGCCGGGCGGGGCGCAGAAACTGGCCGAGAAATTCGGCTCGCTGCAAGCGGTCATCGGTGCCGATTGGCTGGATATGCGTCAGGCGTTGCCGGAGAAGCAGGCCAATTCGGTTCGGGAGTTTTTTACCATCGAGGAAAATCGTCGACTCGCCGAAGCGGCTGAAAAACAGCTGGCCGATTTCGGCATGCACTGGCGCAGCGAAAAGAAAATTGTCGAAGGCCTGCCATTGGCTGGGCAAACCTGGGTGCTCACCGGCTCGCTGGAGCTGATGAGTCGCGATGTGGCCAAGGACAAACTCGAAAGCCTTGGTGCCAAGGTGGCGGGTTCCGTGTCCGCCAAGACCCATTGCGTAGTGGCGGGGCCGGGCGCCGGTTCGAAGTTGACCAAGGCCAATGAGCTGGGCTTGAAGGTGCTGGATGAAGAGGCGTTTGTTGAAACATTGCGCGGGTTCGGCAAGGTGGACTGAGCAGCAATATAAACTGTAGGGGCCGTCCCGCCGCCGCGCTGTGATCGTTCCCACGCTCCGCGTGGGAATGCCCCAGCGGACGCTCCGCGTTCGGGCGCTGAAGGGTGGGGCGCGGAGTGTCCTGGCCTGAGTTCCCACGCAGAGCGTGGGAACGATCCAGTGTCCGCAATGATCTAGTCTTGGCAAGCCCCAGGGAGAGATCGCCATGTACCGCTTCTTCGAACAGCTCAGCTCACGCATCGCGGCGCCCTTCATGGGGGAGAGTTCGCGCAACAGCAAGATCTGGCCGTGTCGATGCGGGCAGTCGCTGTTCTTTCGCAATAGCCAGTGCCTGGCCTGTTCGGCGGCGCTGGGCTATCAGCCGCAGGAGAGCCGTCTGTCATCGTTGCAGCCCGGCGATCAGCCGGATAGCTGGTGGCTTGATGCCGATCCCGCAGCCGGTTTGTTTCGTCGTTGCGCCAACCTTGATTCCCCGGCAGCGTGCAATTGGCTGCTGCCTGCCAATGACCACGATGTGTTGTGCATCGCGTGTAGCCTGAATCGCACCATTCCCGATTTATCGATAGCCGAAAACCATGAGCGCTGGCGCAAGATGGAAACCGCCAAGCGGCGGCTGGTCGCGCAATTGGTCAGCCTGGGGTTGCAGGTGATACCCAAGACGGTCGATGAAGAAACCGGTCTGGCCTTCGATTTCATTGGCGTCGACCTCGAAGGCAAGTCGCCCACCACCGGTCACGCCAATGGCCTGATCACCCTCGACATCGAAGAAGCTGACGATGCTCATCGCGAGCAGATGCGGGTACAGCTACACGAACCCTATCGCACATTGCTCGGGCATTTTCGTCACGAAGTCGGGCATTACTACTGGGACCGTCTGATCGCCAATAGTGATTGGCTGCAAGCGTTCCGCGGCTTGTTCGGTGATGAGCGTGCCAGCTACACCGACGCCCTTGAACGACATTATCAGCAGGGCGCACCGCTTGATTGGCAGCAATCCTGTGTCAGTGCCTATGCCACCATGCATCCTTGGGAGGACTGGGCTGAAACCTGGGCGCATTACCTGCACATGATGGATGCAGTCGATACGGCACTGGGGTTCGGCATGAGTGCGCGGGAAATGGACCTCGATTATCAGCCGTTTCCGATCGATACCCTTTACGATCCGCAGCATCCCGGTGGGGCGGCGTTTCTCTCTTTCGTCAATGCCTGGATCGAACTGGCCGGCATGCTCAATGAACTGTCGCGCAGCATGGGCCAGCCGGATTTTTACCCTTTCGTGCTGCCGCCGACGGTGATCGCCAAGCTGCACTTCATTCATCTGGTCATCCAGGGCGAGGGCGGCAGGGCGGACGAAGTGGTGCAGGACCTGTAGAGCGAGCAGGCTCGCGCCTGCATAAGCCGATTTTCACCATTCGCGCATGTCTTTGACCGGCCTCATATTTTTAATCCGCCGCAACGGTTGTAACTTCGACTGAGATAGGTACAATGGCGCGGCTCGCCGTCAGGTGAGCGTCGTTATGGTGACCCCATCGGTCCCCCCGCAACGATTACCCGTGAACCTGGTCAGATCCGGAAGGAAGCAGCCACAGCGGGAACATTGTGTGCCGGGGTGTGGCTGGTGGGGTTGCCTCCATAACGCAGCGCGAATCCTCTGTCGCGTTATCCTGTTCAAATACTTTCACTGTGCTGCCATGGATTTTGTCCATAGCGGTTTTTTGTCGTTTTCGATTTGGCTGACGCTGTAAAAACATCAGATGATTTGCATCATACTGCGCCATGATCGATCACCTTGCCTTGCAATATGCGATGCATCTCGTAGAATCGCCGCCGGAAACCGGCACTTGGTGACCGGTTCCCGGAAGATCGATCAAGACAACAAAGCCGACATGGCGTCTACTCACAGGGTTGCGTGAGTCCTTTAGCAGCGCTGATATTGCGCGAATGATCCGCGCTAATTTGCTGCTCCACCGCCGCCAATGTAAGCAACAGCGAGTCTGACTCATGGATGAGAAGTACCGCAGGGCCGTGGATGCCGCCGCGATTTTTTCCGAGACCGATCTGACCGGCCGGATAACCCACGTCAACGACCAATTTTGCGCCATTTCCGGGTATAGCCGGGAAGAACTGCTGGGGCAAAATCATCGGCTGCTCAATTCCGGCACCCATTCGACCGAGTTTTTCGCCGGCATGTGGCGCACCATCGCCATGGGCAATGTGTGGAAAGGCGAAATCTGCAATCGCGCCAAAAATGGCAGCCTGTATTGGGTAGAAAGCACGATGGTGCCGGTCCTCGATGAAGACACCGGCCGGGTCGAGCGTTATTTGTCGATCCGCTTCGATATCAGCGAAAAGCGCCAACTGCTGCATACCCTGCAATGGCGGGTCGGGCACGATGTGTTGACGGGACTGCCCAATCGCGCGTTTCTGTCGGACCTGCTTGATCAGGCGCTGGAGTTTTCGCGACAGGAAAACACTCCGCTGGCGGTGTGCATGCTCGATCTCGACGGTTTCAAGGCTGTCAACGATGGTTACGGGCATGCCAGCGGCGATCTTTTGCTGGTCGAAGTGGCCAAACGATTGCGCGGTATCGTCCGTGCCGAAGATGTCGTGGCGCGGCTGGCGGGTGACGAGTTTGTCCTGGTGTTGCGTTACGTGCGCGATCTGCCGGAATTGAATGCGGCATTGAATCGGGTCCTGGGCACGATCTCGGCGCCATACACATTGCGCGGTAAGGAAATCAATGTGTATGCCAGTATCGGCGTCACGCTGTATCCCCATGACAATGCCGATGCCGAAACCCTGTTGCGTCATGCCGATCAAGCCATGTACGTGGCCAAGCAAAGCGGGCGCAAGCGTTTTCATTTGTTCGATGTGTCCCGGGATCGGGAGGTCAAGGCTACTCACCAGACCGTCGAGCGGGTGCGCCAGGCACTGATCAATCATGAATTACGTCTGCACTTCCAGCCCAAGGTCAACATGCGACGCGGCGAGGTTGTCGGCTTCGAGGCATTGCTGCGCTGGAAGCACCCGCAAAACGGCATGATGACTGCCCGGGAGTTTTTGCCTTTGGTCGAGGAAACGGATCTGATCGTCGACATTGGTGAGTGGGTGATGGATCAGGTGCTGTTGCAGCTGGAGGTCTGGCAGCTGCAGGGGTATGACTGGCCGGTCAGCGTGAACATCGCGGCGCGGCATTTCCAGCGCGCGGATTTTGTCGGCCGGCTTGAAAGCGCGTTGGCCCGGCATGGGCGAGTGCCTGCGCAGAGACTGGATCTGGAAATCGTCGAGTCGGTGGCCATCGAGAATATTCAGCACGTCAGCGCCTGCTTGCAGGCCTGTCAGGCGCTGGGCGTGCAGTTTTCGTTGGGTGATTTCGGCACCGGTTTCTCATCCTTCAGCTACCTCAAACGGTTGCACACACAAACGATCAAGATCGATAAATCGTTTGTCAGGGATATCCTGCATGACGGTGACGATCTGGCCCTGACCACTGCAGTAATCAGCCTGGCGAAGGCATTTGGTCGACAGGTGATTGCCGAGGGGCTGGAAAGTGTCGAACACGGTGAGTTACTGCTGCGGCTGGGGTGCGAGGTGGCGCAGGGGTATTTCATTGCGCGCCCCATGCCGGCCACCGACGTGCCGGGCTGGGTGGCAGGCTACGTCGCACCGTCGCAATGGCGGGCGCTGGCGCCTGCCGGCTAAGGCTTGCCTCCGATATAAAGCCGAATGATGTCATCGATTTCGCCGGACATTTTCATCCGCACCAACGTGCGCAGAATTCGCTGCACCGGCACGTCCGGGTCGTTGCGTACGTAGCAGCCGACACGCTGCTCCTGCAATACCGCCACACTCAGTAATTGCTGCTGTGGCAGCAGGCGCTGGTTGAACCAGTCCAGCGTCCATTGGTTGCTGACCGCGTAGCGGTTGCGTCCGGCCTGGAGTTTCTCCAGCACCTGTTCCTGATTGCGCGCGTCATCGCGGTGCAGGCGCTTTGCGTCGAACAGCGGTTGCAAAGTCGGGTAGCTATAGCCCAGAACCGTACCGATCGATTGTGGCGACAGACTCGCCGCGATGACCGGATCGGGTTGGGCGGGGCGGCTGATCAGCAGGTCAGGTTGCGTCCAGAGTGGAATGCTCCAGATGTAGTCGCCGGATTGATTGGGTAACCACGATTGTGCGGCATAGCAGCGGACATCGACCTCGCCGTGTTCCATCGCGTTTTGCACCCGGCCCCGGGGCAATACAACAAACCTGGCCGGTACGCCGACCTGGGTCGCAAGGCTGAGCATCACGTCATAAAGAATGCCTTGTGTGGGCCGGCCGTGCTCAAGCTGCACCATCGGCATCGCCCAGCTGTCGGGCACCACAAAGCGCAACGGCGCGTCCGCAGCCGCACTGTCCAGGCTGATCAACAGCAGTGCCCCCAAGGCCAACCGCATAAACGCTCCAACAATCACCGCAAATTGCAGCTTAACCAGATTAGACGAGCGCACCGGATGCATTTTTGCCCTTGCTCCGCTAGCATTAGCCGCTTCTGCTTCCTTCGCTGCGACGGTTTTCGATGAGTTATCAGGTTCTTGCACGTAAATGGCGTCCGCGCTCGTTCCGCGAAATGGTCGGCCAGACCCATGTGCTCAAGGCTCTGATCAATGCCTTGGACAGCCAGCGGCTGCACCACGCCTACTTGTTCACCGGTACGCGCGGGGTCGGCAAGACCACCATCGCGCGGATCATCGCCAAATGCCTGAACTGTGAAACAGGTATTACTTCATCGCCGTGTGGCGAGTGTTCGGTGTGCCGGGAGATCGATGAGGGCCGGTTTGTCGACCTGATCGAGATCGACGCCGCGAGCCGGACCAAGGTCGAGGATACACGCGAACTGCTCGACAACGTGCAGTACGCCCCGAGCCGCGGGCGCTTCAAGGTCTACCTGATCGACGAAGTGCACATGCTCTCCAGCCATTCCTTCAATGCGCTGCTCAAAACCCTTGAAGAGCCGCCACCCTACGTCAAGTTCATCCTGGCCACCACCGACCCGCAGAAACTTCCTGCAACGATTCTTTCGCGGTGCCTGCAGTTCTCCCTGAAGAACATGACCCCGGAACGGGTGGTCGAGCATTTGACCCACGTGCTCAGTGTCGAAAACGTGCCGTTCGAAGACGACGCGTTGTGGTTGCTGGGGCGTGCCGCCGATGGTTCGATGCGCGACGCCATGAGCCTGACCGACCAGGCGATTGCCTTCGGCGAGGGCAAGGTCATGGCCGCCGATGTGCGGGCGATGCTTGGAACTCTCGATCATGGTCAGGTCTACGACGTCCTGCATGCGTTGATCGAAGGTGACGCCAAGGCCTTGCTCGAAGCGGTCCGCCACTTGGCCGAACAAGGCCCGGACTGGAATGGCGTGCTGTCGGAAATTCTCAATGTGCTGCACCGTGTCGCCATCGCCCAGGCCCTGCCCGAAGGCGTCGACAATGGTCACGGCGACCGTGACCGGGTACTGGCTTTGGCGCAGGCGCTGCCGGCTGAGGATGTGCAGTTCTACTACCAGATGGGCCTGATCGGCCGCCGCGATTTGCCGCTGGCGCCGGATCCCCGCGGCGGGTTTGAAATGGTGCTGCTGCGGATGCTCGCGTTCCGACCGGCAGACACTGCGGATGCCCCGAGGCAACCGCTAAAGCCAGTGGGGATCAGCCAGGCCACAGTTGATTCCGCAGATTCAGTGGCTGCCGCGCCGGTTGTTGCGCCGGTAGTCGCTGCTGCAGTGGCACCGACACCCGTTGCGCCCATCGCACCAGCTGCGGCTGCGGTTGTGGCTCCGGCACCAGCACCAGAGCCCGAACTTGAGCCGGTTGCATCGGTTGTCGAGCCTGAGCCTGCGGTCGATGCGGCCGTGGTCGAAGATGTGGTCGATCTGCCGTGGAACGATCCGGTCGAGCCTGCTCCGGCTCAGCAGCCAGCGGTCGAGCCTGTACTGGAAACCACCAGCGAACAGCCCGAGTTGCCACCGATGCCGTTGCCGACGCCTGACAGTGTGGTGCCGGATGCGCCTGAATGGGCCGCTACGCCAATTCCGGAACCATCTGTGGCAGAGGTCGATGCCGCGACGCCTGGCATGGACATCGACGACGAGCCGCCGCTCGATGAGGACTACATCGAGCCGGACATGGATTCGGCTTACAGTTATCTCGACGAACTGGCCAGCGAGCATGCCGCCGAGCCCGCACCGGAACCCGAACCTGAGCCCGCAGCGGCACCGGCCACAGGCCTTGCCCTGCAGTGGCTGGAGCTGTTCCCGAAGCTGGCGATCTCCGGCATGACCGGCAGCATCGCTGCTAACTGCACGCTGATCGCCGTGGATGGCGACAACTGGCTGTTGCACCTGGACCCGGCTCACAGTGCCTTGTTCAATGCCACGCAACAGCGCCGGCTCAACGATGCCCTGAACCAGTATCACGGGCGCACCCTGACCCTGACCATGGAACTGATCAAGCCCGAGCAGGAAACCCCGGCCCAGGCGGCGTCCCGTCGTCGTGCCGACCGTCAGCGCGAGGCCGAGGAGTCGATCCACGGTGATCCGTTCATCCAGCAAATGATGCAGCAGTTCGGTGCAGTGATCCGTAACGATACTATTGAACCTGTCGAAGCTCTGGTCAGTCAGGGCTAATAACTGAGGGCGTTCGGCCGTCAGGGCCGGGCGCTGTTTTTATCCAAGTACTTTTGAGGTGATTCCCATGATGAAAGGTGGCATGGCCGGCCTGATGAAGCAGGCACAGCAGATGCAGGAAAAAATGGCCAAGATGCAGGAAGAGCTGGCCAACGCCGAAGTCACCGGTAAAGCCGGTGGCGATATGGTCACCGTGGTGATGACCGGTCGTCATGACGTCAAGCGCGTGACCATTGACCCAAGCATGGTCGAAGGCCTGAGCGAAGACGATCGCGAGATGCTGGAGGCAGTGTTCGCCGCAGCCGTCAACGATGCGGTGCGCAAGATCGAAGCCAACAGCCAGGACAAGATGTCCGGCATGACCGCAGGCATGCAACTGCCGCCGGGCATGAAGCTGCCGTTCTGATTCGCCTTTGGGCGATAGATGAGCTACAAAAAATGCCAGGCATCACGCCTGGCATTTTTGTTTTCGGCTTGTTTTCATGAGGTGTCTGGCAGGACTTCATCGCGGCAGAACTGAGATACATCGAACGCCATACCCGCACAAAGGTCTGCTCCCTATATCCCCCAACTCATTGATCAAAGGAGACGCTGACATGTCCGATCCCATGACGCTCAACCAACGTATCGTCCTGGCCTCACGCCCGGTAGGCGCACCGACGCCGGAAAACTTCCGTCTGGAGCGTGTCGCGCTGCCCGAGCTTGCCGACGGTCAGGTACTGCTCAAGACCCTTTACCTTTCGCTGGACCCTTACATGCGCGGACGCATGAGCGACGCTCCGTCCTACGCCGCCCCCGTGGAAATCGGCGACGTGATGATCGGTGGCGCTGTCAGCCGGGTCGAGCGCTCGCTCAATCCCAAGTTTCAGGAAGGCGATCTGGTGGTTGGCGCCACGGGTTGGCAAAGTCACAGCATCAATGACGGTCGCGGCATCATTCCAGTCCCGAACGGCTTGCCGAGCCCATCCATGGCCCTGGGGGTGTTGGGTATGCCCGGCATGACTGCTTACATGGGCTTGATGGATATCGGGCAGCCCAAGGCCGGCGAAACCCTGGTGGTTGCGGCGGCTTCCGGCGCGGTGGGGTCGGTGGTTGGCCAGGTGGCGAAGATCAAAGGCCTGCGCGTGGTCGGCGTGGCTGGCGGTGCGGACAAATGCCGCTATGTGGTCGAGGAGTTGGGCTTCGATGCCTGCATCGACCACAAGAGCGCGAGTTTCGCCGATGAACTGGCCCAGGCGTGTCCCGATGGCATCGATATCTACTACGAAAATGTCGGTGGCAAGGTGTTCGATGCTGTGGTGCCATTGCTCAATCCCAAGGCGCGGATTCCGCTGTGTGGCCTGATTGCCTCGTACAATGCCAGCGAAGCGCCGAGCGGGCCCGATCGTCTGCCGCTGTTGCAGCGTACGCTGCTGACCAAGCGCGTACGCATTCAGGGTTTTATCGTGTTCGACGACTATGGCGATCGGCAGCCGGAATTCATCAGTGCGATGGCGCCGTGGGTGCGTGATGGCAAGGTGAAATTCCGTGAAGACGTAGTCGACGGCCTGGAGAACGCACCGCAAGCGTTCATCGGTCTGCTGGAAGGACGCAACTTCGGCAAACTGGTGGTGCGCGTTGCACAGGGCGCGTAATTGACAACGTGATTTGACGCTAATCAGAGGCGCGGGTATAAACCGCGTCTCGTTGTTTTGTCGGACTTTTTCCTCATGAGCTTCAGCCCTTTGATTCGCCAACTGATAGACGCCCTGCGAATTTTGCCAGGCGTAGGTCAGAAAACCGCCCAGCGCATGGCGTTGCAGTTGCTCGAACGTGATCGCAGTGGCGGATCGCGATTGGCGCTGGCCCTGAGTCAGGCCATGGAAGGGGTCGGTCATTGCCGTTTGTGCCGCACACTGACCGAGGATGACCTCTGTCCGCAATGC
This sequence comes from Pseudomonas sp. Sample_24, assembly GCF_004307605.1. NCBI lineage: Bacteria > Pseudomonadati > Pseudomonadota > Gammaproteobacteria > Pseudomonadales > Pseudomonadaceae > Pseudomonas > Pseudomonas sp. Sample_24. The sequence continues at coordinate 19,307 of NZ_RCNW01000357.1, read as the reverse complement.
GCCGATACCCGCCGCGACGATACGCTGTTGTGCGTCGTGGAAGGGCCGATGGATGTCTACGCCGTGGAACAGACCGGTTTCCGCGGCCGCTACTTTGTACTCAAGGGGCATCTGTCGCCCCTTGATGGCCTGGGGCCGGAAGCCATCGGGATTCCGCAGTTGATGGCGCGGATCGAGGAGGCTGGCAGCTTTACCGAAGTCATTCTCGCGACCAATCCGACGGTAGAAGGCGAAGCCACGGCCCACTACATCGCACAGTTGCTCAGCAGCAAAGGCCTCATCGCCTCGCGTATCGCCCATGGCGTACCGCTGGGTGGCGAGCTGGAATTGGTGGATGGCGGGACGCTGGCGCATTCGTTTGCGGGGCGTAAGCCCATTGTCTTTTAGCGGCTCAAGCGACGTCTTCGCGGGCTAGCCGTGATCCTCCAGGACAAAACCGGTAGGAGCGAGGCTTGCCCGCGAAAGCCGCGCCCAGATCTCCCTGATATACACAATCCTGTTGAAAACCAAGCAAGCGCTCGGTTAACTTCGCTGAACCCTTCAGTGGAGTTCGCCGATGTCTGCCTTTCAGGAATACTTCGACCCCAGCCACCAATTGGTCCGCGACAGCGTCAGACGTTTCGTCGAGCGCGAGATTCTTCCGGACATCGACCAGTGGGAAGAAGCCGAAAGCTTTCCCCGTGAGCTTTATCTGAAGGCTGGCACGGCCGGGATTCTCGGCATTGGATACCCTGAGCGTTACGGTGGCAGTCACGAGGGCGACCTGTTCGCCAAGGTCGCCGCCAGCGAGGAACTGATGCGTTGCGGCTCCGGTGGCCTGGTGGCGGGGCTCGGTTCTCTGGACATCGGCCTGCCGCCCATACTCAAGTGGGCCACACCTGAAATCCGTGACCGAGTGGTGCCGCAGGTACTGGCCGGGGAAAAAATCAGCGCCTTGGCTGTCACCGAACCCGGCGGCGGCTCCGACGTCGCCAATCTGCAAACCCGCGCCGTGCGTGAGGGTGATGTTTACCGGGTCAGCGGCAGCAAAACCTTCATCACCAGCGGTGTCCGTGCCGATTACTACACCGTGGCCGTGCGTACCGGCGCGCCGGGTTTCGCCGGTATCAGCCTGTTGCTGATCGAGAAGGGCACTCCCGGTTTCACTGTGGGGCGGCAGTTGAAGAAAATGGGCTGGTGGGCGTCAGACACGGCCGAACTGTTCTTCGATGATTGCCGTGTACCTGTAGGCAATCTGATCGGCGCCGAGAACATGGGCTTCGCCTGCATCATGGGCAACTTTCAGAGCGAACGCCTGGCACTGGCCCTGATGGCCAACATGACCGCGCAACTGGCGCTCGAGGAAAGTCTGAAGTGGGCGCGGGCGCGTGAGGCTTTCGGCAAACCGATCGGCAAGTTCCAGGTGATCAAGCACCGCCTCGCCGAGATGGCCACACAGCTTGAGGTTTCACGCGAATTCACCTACCGGCAAGCAGCGAAAATGGCGGCGGGGCAGAGTGTGATCAAGGATATTTCCATGGCCAAAAACTTTGCGACGGATACGGCGGACCGGATCGTCAGCGATGCCGTGCAGATTCTGGGCGGGTTGGGCTACATGCGCGAAAGCCTGGTGGAGCGGCTGTATCGGGATAACCGGATTCTGTCGATTGGCGGCGGGACACGTGAGGTGATGAACGAGATCATCAGCAAGCAGATGGGGTTATAGGCGGTCGTGTGGCCGATGACGCCATCGCTGGCAAGCCAGCTCCCACAGTGGTTTATGCCGTACAGACATCCTGTGCATGACGGTGAAACCTGTGGGAGCTGGCTTGCCAGCGATAGCGGTCTGACAGCCGCCGGTTATTTATCCGTCAGCGCAAACTGCGTCAGGCAGAAGGTCGGGATGCCCATGTCCTGCAATCGCTGCGAGCCACCCAGCTCTGGCAGATCAATGATCGCCGCCGCTTCATGCACCCGCGCACCCATGCGTCGAATCAGGTTCGCAGCGGCGATCAGGGTGCCGCCAGTGGCAATCAGGTCATCGAACATCACCACCGAATCGCCTTCGCACAGGCTGTCGGCGTGTACTTCGAGAAACGCTTCGCCGTATTCGGTTGCGTAGCCCTCGGCCAATACGTCGGCAGGCAGCTTGCCTTGCTTGCGGAACAGCACCAGCGGCTTGTTCAGCTGGTAGGCCAGCACCGAACCGATCAGGAAACCCCGGGCATCCATCGCGCCAATGTGGGTGAAATCGGCCTCGACGTAACGATGGGCGAAGCTGTCCATCACCAGGCGCAGCGCCGTGGGCGACTGGAACAGCGGGGTGATGTCACGAAAGATCACGCCCGGCTTGGGAAAGTCGATCACGGGGCGGATGAGGGATTTGATGTCGAAGGAGTCGAAGACCATCGTCGGGTGTCCTGGCAGGCTGCAAACGACGCAGTATAACGGCGGCTGAACCGTTTCGCTCAGCCGCAACCGCTTGTTTCAGCTTTCCAGTGAACCGCCGGCCAGGGCGCACAGCTGGATCGGGTCGAGGATGCGGATTTCCTTGCCCTCGGCGGCAATCAGTTCGTTCTGCTGGAAACGCGTGAACACCCGTGACACGGTTTCCACCGCCAGACCCAGATAGTTGCCGATTTCGTTGCGCGACATGCTCAGGCGGAACTGGTTGGCCGAGAAGCCCCTGGCACGGAAGCGTGCTGACAGGTTGACCAGGAACGTGGCAATGCGTTCGTCAGCGGTTTTTTTCGACAACAGCAACATCATCTGTTGATCGTCACGAATCTCGCGGCTCATCACACGCATCAATTGACGACGCAATTGCGGCAGTTGCAGGGCCAGTTCGTCGAGGCGCTCGAAGGGGATTTCACACACCGATGTGGTTTCCAGCGCCTGCGCCGATACCGGGTGTTTTTCGGTGTCCATGCCCGACAGGCCGACCAGTTCGCTCGGCAAGTGGAAACCGGTGAGCTGTTCTTCGCCGGCATCACTGAGGTTGAAGGTCTTGAGGGCTCCGGAGCGGACCGCGTAAACGGAGTCGAAAGTGTCGCCCTGACGGAACAGAAACTCGCCTTTTTTCAGTGGGCGGCCACGTTTGACGATTTCGTCCAACGCGTCCATATCTTCCAGATTCAGCGATAGCGGCAAACACAGCGGGGCCAGGCTGCAATCCTTGCAGTGGGCCTGGGTATGAGCGCGCAACTTAACTGGCTCGGACATTTCTTCAATCCTTGTGGGAAAACACACATAAGACGTAAGGGTAACTCACCCAAGGACATTGAGGCCAGTACGTGGCGGTTATGTCGCAGCGATTAGATCACTCTGGAAAACCGTTGGCGGCTGTGTTGTTCCAGGTAGGCATCGAACACCATGCACACCGAGCGAACCAGCAAGCGCCCGGCTGGCAACACGGTAATTGCGTCGCTGTCGAACGCGATCAGGCCGTCTTGGGCCATGCGCTGCAACTGCGGCCACAGTTCGCCGAAATAGCCCTGAAAATCGATGTTGAAGGCCTGTTCGATCTGGGCAAACTCCAGGCTGAAGTTACAGATCAATTGTTGTATCACTGCACGGCGCAAGCGGTCGTCGGCGTTGCACAACAGGCCGCGGCTGGTGGCCAGTTGCGAAGAGGCCAGGGCGTTCTGGTATTGATTCAGGTCGCTACTGTTCTGGCAGTACAAGTCGCCGATCTGGCTGATCGCTGAGACGCCGAGACCGATCAAATCGCAATGGCCGTGGGTGGTGTAGCCCTGGAAATTGCGTTGCAGGGTCGATTCTTCCTGGGCGATCGCCAGTTCATCGTCGGGCAGTGCAAAGTGGTCCATGCCGATGTAACGGTAACCGGCGGCGGTCAATTGCTCGATGGTGCGCTGGAGCATTTCCAGTTTCTTGGCTGGCGTCGGCAGTTCATTACCGTTGATTCGCCGTTGCGGCATGAACCGTTCCGGCAGGTGCGCGTAGTTGAATACCGAGAGCCGGTCCGGTTGCAGGCTGATGACTTCCTCGACGGTGCGGGCGAAGTTTTCCGGTGTCTGCTTCGGCAAACCATAGATCAGGTCGATGTTGATCGAGCGAAACTGCAGGGTCCGGGCGGCGTCGATCACCGCGCGGGTTTCCTCCAGGCTTTGCAGGCGATTGACGGCGCGCTGCACGGCGGGGTCGAGATCTTGCAGGCCGATGCTGACCCGATTGAAGCCCAGCTCGCGCAACAACCCCATGGTCGACCAATCTGCCTCGCGGGGATCGATTTCGATGCCGTAGTCGCCGGTATCATCGTCGAGCAGATTGAAGTGTTTGCGCAGGTGCGCCATCAATTGACGCAGCTCGTCATGGCTGAGAAAGGTTGGCGTGCCGCCACCGAAGTGCAGTTGCTCGACTTTTTGCGCCGGGTCGAGGTGGCAGGCGATCAGTTGGATTTCCTGCTCCAGGCGCTGCAAGTAGGGCAGTGCCCGGCCACGATCCTTGGTGATGACCTTGTTGCAGGCGCAGTAGTAGCAAATGTTCGCGCAGAACGGTACGTGCACATACAGCGACAACGGGCGCAGGGCCTTGCGGCTGTCGCGCAGGGCGTGGAACAGGTCGAAAGTGCCGATCTTGCTGTGGAATTGCACGGCAGTCGGATAGGAGGTATAGCGCGGTCCCGCCAGGTCATAACGGCGGATCAGATCGGTGTCCCAACGAATGGCGTCGAGCATCATGCGGGCATTCCCCCGGATAGTCTGGCAGTGCCGGCCAGTCTAGGGGCGGTGGTGTTGATGCATCTTGATTTGCATCAAGGATATCCGGGCTCCGATCGTTTTTGTGGCGAGGGAGCTTGCTCCCGCTGGACTGCGCAGCGGTCCCATTTTTTGGGGCCGCTTCGCGCCCCAGCGGGAGCAAGCTCCCTCGCCACAATCAGTGCCCCATGAGCCAATGCTGGTGCGGTCCCGGCAAGGTCCAGATACCAAACAGCATGACCAGCAGCCCACCGGCCATGCGTATGCTGCGCTTGCGCAACAACGCGGTCACCCGTTCAGCCGCCAGCCCGGTGGCCAGCAGCACCGGCCACGTTCCCAGCCCGAATGCCAGCATCAATAAGGCACTGTCCAGGGCATTGCCCTGACTGGCCGACCACAGCAAGGTGCTGTAAACCAGGCCGCACGGCAGCCAGCCCCAGAGCGCGCCCAGCAGCAGCGCACGAGGAAGGCTCGACACCGGCAGCAGTGTGTTGGCAATCGGCTGGATATGCCGCCAGAGGCCACGACCGAGACTTTCAATGCGCGTCAGGCCGCTCCACCAGCCCGCCAGGTACAAACCCATCGCAATCAGCAACAACCCGGCAAGGAGTCGCAGGAACATTGCCGCCGGGCTGTTGGCCACGGCCCAGCCGGCCAGGCCGATCAACAGTCCTGCGGTGGCGTAGCTGAGGATTCGTCCAAGGTTGTAGGCCAGCAGCAGGCGAAAGCGACGACTGCGTTGTTCCTTGGGAATCGCCAGGGTCAGCGCGCCCATCAGGCCGCCGCACATGCCCAGGCAATGGCCACCACCGAGCAGACCGAGAATCAGCGCAGACACCAACAGTGGCGCCAATTCAAGCATGGGGCGGAGCCTTGTCGTCGGGTTTGGCCGGATGGCCGCTGGCCTCGTCGACCGCAGCGGTGTGATTCGGGTCCTGGTCATCGAACAGGATGCTGTGGGCCGGGCCGTCGAGGTCGTCGTACTGACCGCTGTCGACCGCCCAGAAGAAAATGTACACAGCGATGGCCACGATCAGCAGTGCGGCCGGGATCATCACGTAGAGAGCTGGCATCTGGACTCCATGCCCGCGCGGCTCAGGCCGGCAGCGGGCGGGTTTCTGGCGTGGCGTCGGCACCTTGTACACCCGGCAGGCGAGTGAGGCGCAGCGCATTGAGCACCACGGTCAACGAACTGATCGACATGCCGACGGCAGCCCACACTGGCGTGATCCAGCCGAGGGCGGCGAACGGCAACATGAGGCCATTGTACAACCCGGCCCATAACAGGTTCTCGATGATTACCCGACGGGTGCGTCGCGCCAGACTGAAGGCTTGCACCAAGGCATCGAGGCGATTGGACAGCAGCACCGCGTCGGCGCTGGTTTTTGCCAGGTCAGTGGCCGAACCCATGGCGACGCTGATGTCCGCCGCAGCCAGCACGGGTACATCGTTGACACCATCGCCGAGCATCAGCACTTTGCGTCCGTCCCTGTGCAATTGTTGCAGGACTTGCAGTTTGTCGTCCGGACGCAATCCTCCCCGGGCTTCATCGATGCCGAGTTCAGCAGCTACGCTGTTGACCATCGGCGAGCTGTCGCCGGACAACAGCAAGGTGCGCCAGCCACGGGCCTTGCATGCCGTCAGCAGGGCAGCGGCATCGGCGCGCAGCCGGTCGTCGAGGACAAACCAGGCCAACGGCCCGTGACGGTTACCGAGCAACAACCATTGGCCGGCTTCGTTGGGCATCACTGGCACGCCAGCGCCGCTGAGTTCGCAGACAAAACCGGGGTGGCCGATCCGCAATCGTTGATCGCCGACCACGCCTTCCAGGCCAAGCCCCGGCGTGCTGTGGACTTCTTCAGCGGCCAACGGTGCGCGGCCAAACGCACGGGCGATCGGGTGTTCAGAGCGGTTTTCCAGTGCGGCGGCGAGCGCCAGGCACTGGTCGCTGTCGAGGTCGCCGAGCGGGCGAATCGAACGCAGAGTCAGACGTCCTTCGGTGAGGGTGCCGGTCTTGTCGAATATCACCGTATCGATCTGGTTCAAGCCTTCCAGAACGTGACCACGGGTCAGCAGCAAGCCGAGTTTGTGCAAGGTGCCGGTCGCTGCGGTAAGCGCGGTCGGCGTGGCCAGGGACAACGCGCAAGGGCAGGTCGCGACCAGCATCGCCAGCACGATCCAGAACGCCCGCGACGAATCCAGTTCCCACCACAGCAGGCCGATGGCCGCTGCCGCGATCAGCGACAGCAACAGGAACCATTGCGCGGCGCGGTCGGCAATTTCCGCCAGGCGCGGTTTTTCCGCTTGCGCCCGATCAAGCAAACGCACGATGGCAGAGAGCCGGGTGTCCTGGCCGAGCGCCTGGACTTCGACGGTCAGTGCGCCTTCAACGTTAAGGGTGCCAGCGGTGACTGCATCGCCCGGGGTGCGGGCCTGCGGCAGGTATTCTCCGGTCAACAGCGACTCATCGACACTCGACTGGCCGTCGAGGATCCTGCCATCGGCGGGCAGCACAGCGCCTGGATGCACCAGCACCTGATCGCCCACTTGCAGTTCACTCAACAGGATCCGTTCGCTCTGGCCGTCAGCGCTTAGCCGCAAACACGAAGCGGGCAGCAAATTGACCAGTTGTGCAGTGGCGGCGGCCGTGCGTTCGCGGGCGCGTCGTTCAAGATAGCGCCCGGCCAGCAGGAACAGCGCGAACATGCCGACCGCATCGAAATACAGCTCTCCGACGCCGGTGATCGAGGTCCAGATCCCGGCGATGTAGGCGCTGCCAATTGCCAGCGACACTGAAACGTCCATGGTCAGGTGACGGGTGCGCAGGTCACGCATGGCGCCCTTGAAGAACGGCGCGCAGCTGTAGAACACGATCGGTGTGGTGAGGAACAGCGCGACCCAGCGCAGGATCGCATGGAGTTCAGGGCTGAGGTCGATGTTGAATTCCGGCCAGGTGGCCATGGTTGCCATCATCGCCTGGAACCACAGCAGCCCGGCGACGCCAAGTTGGCGCAAAGCCAGGCGATTTTCACTGGCCAGTTGTTCGCTGGCGCGGTCGGCCTGATAAGGGTGGGCGACGTAACCGATGTAGCGCAGTTGGCTGAGTATTTTGCTCAGCGGCAGTTGAGCGTCGGCCCAGCGCACGTGCAGCCGATGGTTCGACAGATTCAAACGGGCTTCATCCACGCCGGGCAATGTGCGCAGGTGTTTCTCGATCAGCCAGCCGCAGGCCGCGCAGCTGATGCCTTCCATCAGCAGTGTGGTTTCGGCGAGTTCGCCTTGGTGGCGCACGAACGGTTGCTGCACATCGGCGCGGTCATACAACGCCAGTTCGTCCACCAACTGCACCGGCAAGGCTTCGGGGTTGGCCGAGGCTTCGCTGCGATGCTGGTAGTAGCTTTCCAATCCGCCGGCGACGATGGCTTCGGCCACCGCCTGGCAACCCGGGCAGCAGAACTCGCGTGGCTCCCCGAGCACGATGGCGGTGAAGCGGCTGCCGGACGGGACGGGCAGGGCGCAGTGGTAGCAGGGAAGTGGAGTGGTCATGTGTGTTGCCATGAAAACCATTGTGGCGGGGGAGCTTGCTCCCGCTCGGCTGCGTAGCAGTCGCAAATCGGCGAACTCGCTGAGACTGAAAGGACCGGTCTGCAGGTTTTGGGCGCGCTTCGCGCCCCAGCGGGAGCAAGCTCCCTCGCCACATTTGATCGCATTCGCAGGTTATTACTTCTTCAGGTCTTCCGCGCCCTGCAGGGGCTCGTCCCCGAGCAGCAGGTCCTTGTCATGGCTGACCAGTTCTTCTTCGAACATGCGCCAGATATGGTCGTCTTGGCTGCCCAGCAATTCGACAAAGCGGCGACCCTCGATCTTGTCGCTCAACTGGCCGATGTAACGGCCCTGTTCGGTTTCGCTGCGGGTGAGGGTGATTTTGCGGTCTTTTTCCGGCTGGGTCGGCGAGATCAGGTTCAGCTCCAGGGTCTTGGGCTGGCTGTTGCCGCTCAGGCGCAGGTCGACTTCGCCGGTCACGTCATCCAGATGCACGCTGGCGCGCATCAACAGGGTTTGCGCCAATAATTCGCGATCCAGAGAGCGGTTGATGCCTTTGCCGGCTTCGTAATAGTTGTCGTTGACCAGGTTGTCCGGGTTGTTCACCGCAATGGTCACCATGGACAAGGTCAAGGCCACCGAGCAGGCCAGGATCCCGATGATGATCCATGGCCAGAGGTGCTTGTACCAGGGACTTGCGGCGTTTGCTGCGGACATGATCACTTCTCTCAACGAATTTGTGGGCCGATGAATCGGCTCTTGGCTTCAACGTGGATGCTGGCGTCATCGGCATCCTTGAGGATGAATTTCACCTCATTGGTGCTCGATGGCAGGTGTTCCGGCGCCACGGACAACTCGGCCGGCTGGCTGATGATGTCACCGGCCGCAACTTTGATCTCGCGTCGGCCTTGCAGCTTGAGATCCGGCAGGCCGGTGGCTTCAAGCACATACGTGTGGTCGCGCTGATCCTTGTTCATGATTTTCAGGCTGTAGACGTTTTCGATCCGGCCCTCGGCGTTCTCGCGGTACAGAACCCGGTCCTTGCTGACGTCGAAGCCCACCAGCGAGCGCATGAAGAACGCGGTCACCAGCAAGCTGATCATCGCCAGCAACACCACGGCATAGCCGATCAGGCGCGGACGCAGTTTATGGGTTTTCTGCCCGGACAGGTTGTGTTCGGTGGTGTAGCTGATCAAGCCGCGCGGGTATTCCATTTTGTCCATGATGGCGTCGCAGGCATCGATGCAGGCGGCACAACCGATGCATTCGATTTGCAGGCCGTCGCGGATGTCGATGCCGGTCGGGCAGACCTGAACGCACATGGTGCAGTCGATGCAATCACCCAGGCCCTGAGCCTTGTAATCGATCCCTTTCTTGCGCGGGCCACGGCTTTCGCCACGGCGCGGGTCGTAGGAAACGATCAGCGTGTCCTTGTCGAACATCACGCTCTGGAAACGCGCGTACGGACACATGTAAATGCACACTTGCTCACGCAGCCAACCGGCGTTGCCGTAGGTGGCAAGGGTGAAGAAGGCTACCCAGAAATACGACCAGCCATCGGCCTCGCCAGTGAAGAAATCGATCACCAGTTCGCGGATCGGCGAGAAGTAGCCGACGAAGGTCATGCCGGTGACAAAGCCGATGAGCAGCCACAGGGTGTGCTTGCTGAATTTGCGCAGGAATTTGTTGGCACCCATCGGCGCCTTGTCGAGCTTGATGCGCTGGTTGCGGTCACCCTCGGTGACCTTTTCACACCACATGAAGATCCACGTCCACACACTTTGCGGACAGGTATAACCACACCAGACCCGGCCGGCATACACCGTGATAAAGAACAGGCCGAACGCGGCAATGATCAACATGCCAGACAGCAGGATGAAATCCTGAGGCCAGAAGGTCGCGCCGAAAATGAAGAATTTGCGTTCGGGCAGGTTCCACCAGACAGCCTGATGGCCACCCCAATTGAGCCAGACCGTACCGAAATACAACAGGAACAAAACGGCACCGCCGGCCATGCGCAGATTGCGGAACAGTCCGGTGAAGGCGCGGGTGTAGATCTTTTCTCGAGAGGCGTAGAGATCGACGCTGTTGTTCGCGTTCTTCGCGGTTGGAGTGACGTCGTGTACCGGAATCTGGTTGCTCATCATTGCATCCCACGGCAGTGGACAAATGCCTCGGTCAGTACGTGCCGACCGCGGTCAAAAAGAGGTGTTGCAGTGGCGCAATGATACGCCTGTCGCTCTAGCCCAAGGGTGCGACCTTTGGTCACGTTGGGAGAAATTAATCGATGGTGTAATGACTTGAATCAATTGACTTGTGAATTATGGACGGATTTGCGGCCGTTGGCGCTCAATCGGCCCATGGGTTTATCAACTGCACGCCACTGAATTGAAAATCACCGACATTGCGGGTAACCACGGTCAAACCATGAATCAGCGCAGTCGCTGCAATCAACGAGTCTGCTTCGTTTGCGCGATCCGGAACGTGCAAACTGGCACATCGAAGGGCCACGGCAGCATCGATCGGCAGAATGCGGGCATCGAATGCCGGTAAGACATGACGCTTGAGCCAGGTGCGCAATATCTTTCCCTGAACGGCATCGCGACGCTCCATGCGGAGCACTCCGGTCTCCAGCTCCTTGAGGGTAATGGCTGAAATGAACATGCGTGAAGCGATAATGCCTTTGGCCCAGGCGACGACATTTGCGTCAGCCTGGGGTTTGCGAAGTTCGGAAATCACGTTGGTGTCGAGCAGGTACATCAAGACAAATCCACAGGGCGATGAGTGATCACGGCACGCTCGGTTTCGAACTCGATATCTGCCGCTTCAGGCATGACCAGGAGTTCGACGATGTCGGCGTTGATGCCAGTGAGTTTTTGGTAGTCCTCAATGCTTAGCAGCACATGCGCCGGTTTGCCTCTGTCAGTGATGAAAACCGGCCCCTGGCGTGTGGCTTTTTTGGCACCACTTGTGTCCTGGTTGAATTCGCGGCTGGAAATGGTGGTGATGGCCATCATGTATGACCCTCCTGAATAAACTAATGTAGAAACGTTACTACTATGCTGAGTGCCACGCAACCTTGATGTGGGAAACACGTTGGCGACTCAAAAAAAAGGCCCTGTCAGATGACAGGGCCTTTTCGTTGCATCAAGCGTTTCCCTTATTGGGCGTCCGCCGCTGGAGCCTTCTCTCCATGAGAGAGGCTATACACGTAAGCGGCCAGCAGATGAACCTTGTCGTTGCCTTGCATCGCGTCTTGCGCAGGCATCTGGCCCTGACGGCCGTAACGGATGGTCTGCTGCAATTGAGCGAAGCTCGAGCCGTAGATGAACGCGCCCGGGTGAGTCAGGTCAGGCGCGCCCATGGCCGGAGTGCCTTTGCCTTGCGGGCCGTGGCACGCCACGCAGTTGGCGGCGAACAGCTTCTGGCCGGCAACCGGATCAGCCTTGGCGCCTTCCGGCAGCTTGCGGCCATCGAGGTTGGTCAGGACAAACGCCGCCACATCGGCAACGCCTTGCTCGCCAATGACTTCAGCCCACGCCGGCATGACTGCGTGACGGCCACCCATGATGGTGGTCTTGATCGTTTCCGGCTCGCCGCCCCAGCGCCAGTCGGCGTCGGTCAGGTTCGGGAAGCCGTAGGCGCCCTTGGCGTCGGAACCGTGGCAAACCGAGCAGTTGGAGGCAAACAGGCGGCCACCCATCTTCAGGGCTTGCGGGTCCTTGGCCACTTCTTCGATTGGCATGGAAGCGAACTTGGCGAAGATCGGGCCAAACTTGGCATCCGACTTGGCCATTTCCTTTTCCCACTCGTGAACGCCGGTCCAGCCGGTCTGGCCGTTGGCGAACGCGGTCTGCTTCTCGTTGTCCAGGTAGTTGTAACCCGGCAGCAGGCCTTTCCAGTTGCCCAGGCCCGGATACAGTACCAGGTAGCCGAGGGCGAAAATGATGGTGGCCACGAACAGCATGAACCACCATTTCGGCAACGGGTTGTCGTACTCCTCGATACCGTCGAAGGAGTGCCCAACCGTCTCTTCGGTGGACTCGGTGCGCTGGCCCTTGCGGGTCGACAGCAGCAGCCAGGTCAGGGAAAAGATCGTACCGAGACTGAGGACTGTGACGTACAGACTCCAGAATGTAGTCATTCTTTGTTACTCCTAGAAGCTTGCTCGACGTGCTTGATGGCTTCGGGATCATCCGCAAAAGGCAGCAAGGTCGCGTCTTCAAACTCTGACTTGCGCTTGGGGCTGAATACCCACAACGCCAGACCGATGAAGGCCACCATCACAACGACGGTGCCCAGGCCACGAATCATCCCGATATCCATTTAGATCACCGTTTGCTTTTGATGATGGTGCCCAGGCCTTGCAGATAGGCCACCAGCGCGTCCATTTCGGTTTTGCCCTTTACAGCATCCTTGGCGCCGGCGATGTCTTCGTCGGTGTAAGGGACGCCGAGCGTGCGCAAGACTTCCATTTTCTTGGCGGTGTCTTTGCCGTCGAGCTTGTTTTCCACGAGGAACGGGTAGGCCGGCATTTTCGATTCCGGCACCACGTTGCGCGGGTTGTACAGGTGCGCACGCTGCCAGTCATCGGAGTAACGGCCGCCGACGCGGGCCAGGTCCGGACCGGTACGCTTGGAACCCCACAGGAACGGGTGGTCCCAAACGCTTTCACCGGCGACCGAGTAGTGGCCGTAGCGTTCGGTTTCAGCACGGAACGGGCGGATCATCTGCGAGTGGCAGCCGACACAACCGTTGGCGATGTAAACGTCCCGGCCTTCCAGTTCAAGGGCAGTGCGGGGCTTCATGCCCTCGACCGGCTTGTTGGTGACATCCTGGAAAAACAGCGGAACGATCTGGGTCAGGCCGCCGACACTGACGGCGATAACCATGAAGAAGGCCAGCAGGCCAATATTCTTCTCGACTGCTTCATGCTTCATCAGTGAGCTCCAACTACAGCAATCTGTTCGGCGGCTTCAGCTTCAGCCGGATTCGAGGCGCGTACGGTACGGAATACGTTGTAGGCCATGAACAGCATGCCGGTGGCGAAGAACGCACCGCCCAATGCGCGAACGATGAAGCCAGGGTGGCTGGCTTGCAGCGCTTCGACGAACGAATAGGTGAGGGTGCCGTCATCGTTGATTGCACGCCACATCAGGCCCTGGGTGATGCCGTTGACCCACATCGAAGCGATGTAGAGCACGGTGCCGATGGTGGCGAGCCAGAAGTGCGCATTGATCAGCCCGGTGCTGTGCATCTGCGCGCGGCCGAACAGTTTCGGGATCATGTGGTAGATCGCGCCGATCGAGATCATCGCTACCCAACCGAGGGCGCCGGCGTGTACGTGGCCGATGGTCCAGTCGGTGTAGTGCGACAGCGAGTTCACGGTCTTGATCGCCATCATCGGTCCTTCGAAGGTCGACATGCCGTAGAACGCCAGGGAAACGACCAGGAAACGCAGGATCGGATCGGTGCGCAGCTTATGCCAGGCGCCCGACAGGGTCATCATGCCGTTGATCATGCCGCCCCAGCTCGGTGCCAGCAGGATCAGCGACATCACCATGCCCAGCGATTGCGCCCAGTCCGGCAGCGCGGTGTAGTGCAGGTGGTGCGGACCGGCCCAGATGTACAGGGTGATCAGCGCCCAGAAGTGCACGATCGACAGGCGATAGGAGTAGATCGGACGCTCGGCCTGTTTCGGCACGAAGTAGTACATCATCCCCAGGAAGCCGGTGGTCAGGAAGAAGCCCACGGCGTTGTGGCCGTACCACCACTGGATCATCGCGTCGGTCGCACCCGAGTAGGCCGAGTACGACTTGAACAGGCTGACCGGCAGCGACATGTGGTTGACGATGTGCAGCATCGCGGTCACGACGATGAACGCGCCGTAGAACCAGTTACCCACATAGATGTGCTTGGTCTTGCGCTTGACGATGGTGCCGAAGAACACCAGGCCGTAGGTGACCCAGACAATGGCCAGCAGAATAGCCAGGGGCCATTCCAGTTCCGCGTATTCCTTGGTGGTGGTCAAACCCATCGGCAAGGTAATGATCGCGCCGACAATCACCGCTTGCCATCCCCAGAAGGTGAAGGCTGCGAGGCTGTCGGAAATCAGTCGCGTTTGGCAGGTTCGCTGCACGACGTAATAGGAAGTGGCAAACAGTGCACATCCACCGAAGGCGAAAATCACCAGGTTTGTGTGCAACGGGCGCAGGCGTCCAAAGCTCGTCCAGGCCAGACCGAAGTTCAACTCCGGCCAAACCAGTTGCGAGGCGATGAAGACACCGAGCCCCATGCCAAGGATCCCCCAGACCACCGTCATGATGGCGAACTGGCGGACTACCTTATAGTTATAAGCAGTCGGACTGATTGCTGTGCTCATTCTAAGGTTCCACGGTTTGGGTGTTTTATTAGGATTAAAAATCGGCCGCAAGTATGTAGAAAGCAGGGGGTCATTGCAACGCGCCATGACCTGGGTCAATGCTTTCAAATGCTGATTCTGCGGCCTTTCCATGCGCCGCGTAAGGACAAAATTGCCCATGGGCAAAATGTCTCGGCGGACTCGAGAGGCGAGGGGGGCAGGTCGGATGTTACGAGGTGTGTTCAAACACAGCGTTGAGTGATCGCAGGCAATTGGCGCGACAGCCGGTAACTACCAGCCTTTGCGGCCTGTCAGTCAGCCGATTCGTAGAACACATCGTTTAAGGGTCGACCTGGAGCTGGCACCGGCCAGTCCGCATCGGGAGAGCTTAGACCCGAATCCGGGGATCCGAAAGGAAGACTGGAGGGGGGTGCGACAAAAAGAAGCAGCTACAAGCCGCAAGCTACAAGCTCCAGGTTAGAGCCCGTGCCTGCGGTTTTTGCTTATGCCTTCACTTGCCGCCTGTAGCTTGAAGCTTGCCGCTCAACTGCTTGTCACCTCTGGAAAGGCTGTACACGTAAGCCGCGAGCAGTTGCACTTTATCGTTGCCGAGCAGTTCATTTTGCGCCGGCATGTGGCCCTGGCGGCCATGCCGAATCGTTTGTTCAAGCTGGGTCAGGCTGGTGCCATAGATGAAACCGGTCGGGTGTGTCAGGTTCGGCGCTCCCATGGCTTCGGTGCCTTGCCCGTTTGCCCCGTGACAGGCTACGCACGTGGTGTTGAACGCCTGCTGTCCGGCCTGCAGGTCTGCCTTGGTGTCGGCGGGCAATGGCAGGCCGGCCAGTTCATGACGAACGTACGCAGCGACGTTTTTCACGCCATCCTCACCCAATATTTCCCCCCAGGCCGGCATGGCCGCCATGCGACCGCCCATGATGGTGGTCTTGATGGTGTCGGCGTTGCCGCCCCAGCGCCAATCACTGTCCGCCAGATTGGGGAAGCCGAACGCGCCCTTGGCATCCGAGCCATGGCACACCGAGCAATTGGAGGCAAACAAGCGTCCGCCCATTTTCAGCGCTTGCGGATCGTTGGCCACTTCTTCCACTGGCATCGCGGCGAATTTGGCGAATATCGGCGCGAACTTCGCGTCCGCCTTGTCCATCTCCTTTTCCCATTCGTGCACGCCGGTCCAGCCGTTTTCGTAACCGGGCAGGATGCCTTTCCAGTTGCCCAGACCCGGATAAAGGATCAGGTAGCCGACGGCAAACACCAGCGTGCCGGCGAACAGCATGAACCACCATTGCGGCAACGGATTGTCGTACTCCTCGATGCCGTCGAAGCTGTGGCCCATGGTCTGGTCGACGCTGCCTTTGGTTTCGCCCTTGCGGGTGCCGATCAGCAACCAGGTCAGGCCGATCAGGCTGCCGATGGTCAGTACGCAGATCCACGTACTCCAGAAAGTGGTCATGGCCGGGTACTCCTTGTTTCGATTTCGTCGGTGATGTCGGGTTGCAGCTCGTCGGCGAACGGCAGCAGGCGCGCCTCGGCGAATTCCGTTTTGCGCTTGCTGCTGAATACCCAAAGGGTCAGGCCGAGGAAGGCTACGAAGACCACGACCGTGCCCAGTCCGCGGATCATTCCAGTACTCAATTCAACGACCATGGCTCACCTCTTGCTCTTGATCGCAGTGCCGAGCACTTGCAGGTAGGCGACCAGCGCATCCATTTCACTCTTGCCTTTGAGCGAGGCAACGGCGCCGCTGATGTCCTCGTCGGTGTACGGCACACCCAGAGTGCGCATGGTCTTGAGCTTGTTTTCGGTGTGGTTGCTATCGAGTTGATTGGCCACCAGCCACGGGTAGGCGGGCATTTTCGATTCCGGCACCACGTTGCGCGGGTTGTACAAGTGCGCGCGGTGCCAGTCATCCGAGTAACGCGCGCCGACCCGCGCCAGGTCCGGACCGGTACGTTTCGAGCCCCAGAGGAACGGGTGATCCCAAACGCTTTCACCGGCCACTGAATAGTGGCCGTAGCGTTCGGTTTCGGCGCGGAACGGGCGGATCATCTGCGAGTGGCAGCCGACGCAGCCTTCGCGGATGTAGATGTCTCGACCTTCCAGTTGCAGCGCGGTGTAGGGCTTCATGCCTTCCACCGGTTTATTGGTCACGTCCTGGAAGAACAGCGGGACGATCTGGGTCAGGCCGCCGATGCTCACGGCGAACACCATCAGCAGCATCAGCAGGCCGACGTTTTTCTCGATTGTTTCGTGTTTCATGGCGGACTCCTCAGGCCATCTGCGCGGCAGCGGCGACGTCGGCAGGCTGCGAAGCCCGTACGGTGCGCCAGGTGTTGTAAGCCATCAGGAACATGCCGCTGAGGAAAATCGCGCCACCCACCAGTCGCACGACGAAGCCTGGATGGCTGGCCGCCAGGGTTTCGACGAAGGAGTAAGTCAGCGTGCCGTCCTCGTTGACCGCGCGCCACATCAGGCCCTGGGCGATGCCGTTGACCCACATCGAGGCGATGTACAAAACGGTGCCGATAGTGGCGAGCCAGAAGTGCGCGTTGATCAGGCCGATGCTGTGCATTTGCTCGCGGCCGAAGACTTTCGGGATCATGTGGTACAGCGCGCCGATGGAAATCATCGCCACCCAGCCGAGCGCGCCGGCGTGAACGTGGCCGATGGTCCAGTCGGTGTAGTGGGAGAGGGCGTTGACGGTCTTGATCGCCATCATCGGCCCTTCGAAGGTCGACATGCCGTAGAACGCCAGGGACACCACGAGGAAACGCAGGATCGGGTCGCTGCGCAACTTATGCCAGGCGCCCGACAACGTCATCATGCCGTTGATCATCCCGCCCCAGCTCGGTGCCAGCAGCACCAGCGACATCACCATGCCCAACGACTGCGCCCAGTCCGGCAGCGCGGTGTAATGCAGGTGATGCGGGCCGGCCCAGATGTACAGGGTGATCAGCGCCCAGAAGTGCACGATCGACAGGCGATAGGAATACACCGGGCGCTCGGCCTGTTTGGGCACGAAGTAATACATCATGCCGAGGAACCCGGCGGTGAGGAAAAAGCCCACGGCGTTGTGTCCGTACCACCATTGCACCATCGCGTCGGTAGCACCGGCGTACACCGAGTAGGACTTGGTGAAGCTCACCGGCAACTCAAGGTTGTTGACGATGTGCAAAATCGCCACGGTGATGATGAACCCGCCGAAGAACCAGTTGCCGACGTAGATGTGCCTGGTCTTGCGCTTCATCACCGTGCCGAAGAACACAATGGCGTAGGCCACCCAGACGATGGTGATGAGGATGTCGATCGGCCATTCCAGCTCGGCGTACTCCTTGGAGCTGGTGTAACCCAACGGCAAGCTGATGGCTGCCAACAGGATCACCAGTTGCCAGCCCCAGAAACAGAACGCGGCGATTTTCGGCGCAAACAGCTGGGTCTGGCAGGTGCGTTGCACCGAATAGAACGAACTGGCGAACAGGGCGCAGCCGCCGAAAGCGAAGATCACTGCGTTAGTGTGCAGCGGGCGCAGGCGGCCGAAACTGGTCCAGGGTAAATCGAAGTTGAGTTCGGGCCAGACCAACTGGGCGGCGAGAAAAACCCCGAGCCCCATGCCGACGATGCCCCACACCACCGTCATAATGGCGAATTGGCGGACCACCTTGTAGTTGTAGGCGGTACTGATAGAAGTGTTCATGGTTCCCCATCCACGGTTCAGCCGAAGTGAGCGCGCAGCGCGCCCTTCGGCCGGAGTTATAGGCAGACTAAAAGCGAGGCAAGCATGACCAAAGGGCACAAGGCCGGTATTGACGGGGATCAATGGGCGCAATGTGTGCGCGATCATGGATGGCTGTGGGATGTCGCTTCAGGCACCTCTTCGGCGACCTTGATTCTCGCCCACGGCGCCGGTGCGCCGATGGACAGCGACTGGATGACCGACATGGCTGCACGGCTCGCGGCGCAGGGCGTCAACGTGCTGCGTTTCGAGTTTCCGTACATGGCACAGCGGCGTATCGATGGCGGTAAGCGTCCACCCAACCCGGCGCCGAAATTGCTGGAATGCTGGCGCGAGGTCTATGCCGAAGTGCGACGCCATGTCACCGGGACTCTGGCCATTGGTGGCAAGTCGATGGGCGGGCGTATGGCCAGTTTGCTGGCTGACGAGTTGGCTGCCGATGCACTGGTATGCCTGGGTTATCCGTTCTACGCGGTGGGTAAACCGGAGAAACCGCGGGTCGAGCATTTGGCGGCGCTGAAAACGCGGACGTTGATCGTGCAGGGAGAGCGGGATGCGTTGGGTAACCGTGAAGCCGTCGAAGGGTATGCCTTGTCACCCAGTATCGAAGTGTTCTGGCTGGTGGCGGGGGATCACGATCTGAAGCCGTTGAAAGCTTCGGGGTTTACCCATGAGCAGCATTTGTCGGCTGCGGCGGGGCGGGTGGCTGCGTTTCTTCAGTAAACGGTAGGTTGCCTATATAGCCTCTTTGCGCGCGCGGCTATTGCTACAGGTCGTCCAGTTCGGGAAAGACAATCTTTGGATGATCGTTCCCACGCTCCGCGTGGGAATGCCTCTTGTGACGCTCTGCGTCACGCTTTGGAACGCAGAGCGTCCCGGCTGCATTCCCACGCAGAGCGGGGGAACGATCAATGCACACCAATCAGCGATTGAACCGCTCCACCAACGAGTATTGCGT